>JAJUGF010000148.1 GCA_029268495.1 Gracilibacillus sp. | reverse complement strand
CCACATACCATTCAATTTGAGGAAGAGTCTGTTGACTGGAAAGAAATGTTACAAGCAGTAGAATATGCAACAGGCGTAGCAGTAGACGATCAAATAGTAAATTGGATTGGAAGGGCAGGAGAGCAAGCAGTTAATGCTACAATAACGTCTAAATCAAATCCAAATTCTATTTATCGCGTGCAATTGCAATGGATTGAAGAAAAAGGTTGGCAACCGACTTTAGTAGAAGAATTGGTTGAATATATACCAGAAAATTAGGAGGATTTAGATGATTGGAATAATCGGTGCAATGGATGAAGAAATTGAACTTCTAAAAAATAAAATGATAGTAGAGAAAAAAGAAGTGATTGCAAATTGCGAATATTATATTGGGAAATTAGAAGATAAAGACGTTGTACTTTTAAAGTCAGGTATTGGTAAAGTGAATGCTGCATTGTCTACTTCCATACTTTTTCAACGTTTCAACCCAGATTTTATCATAAATACAGGTTCAGCAGGCGGATTTCATCAAGACTTAGAAGTGGGAGACATAGTTATTTCTACAGAAGTAGTACATCATGATGTAGATGTAACAGCATTTGATTATGCATTTGGTCAAGTACCAGGAATGCCTGCACGATATAAAGCACATCCAGTTCTAATCGATGATACGATAGCTGCGACGAAAGCATTAAATGATATAAAAGTAATGAAAGGATTAATTTCAACAAGCGACTCCTTCATGCAAGATAAAGAGAAAGTTGCTTTTGCACGCGAGAAATTCCCGGAAATGATTGCAGCAGAGATGGAAGCAGCCGCAATAGCACAAGTTTGTCATCAATTTGATAAACCATTTGTCATTATTCGTGCATTATCAGATATAGCGGGTAAAGAATCATCTGTTTCTTTCGATGCGTTTTTAAAAACAGCAGCAGAAAATGCAGCGAACTTGATTCTTAACGTAATCAAAGATACCAATTACATTAAGAATTAAGGTTGAACATAAATAAATCGAACTTTCCTAAATAATAATTAATGGAAAGTTCGATTTATTGTTAATTGGTGTGAACAATTGTTTATTATTTTTTCACTTCATTTCGATAATATTCATGAAAAACTTTCATTAATGCTCTTTTTTCAATTCTTGAGACATAACTTCGAGATATTTTTAGCTTTTTCGCAATTTCCCTCTGTGTTAATTCATCCTTATTTCCTAAACCAAACCTTGCAATCAATACTTCTTTTTCTCTTTTATCAAGTACACGTAAGTATTTTTGTATTTTTTCTAATTCCATATGCAGTTGAATTGCTTCTGTAATATCATTGTTTTCAGCTTCTAATATATCTATTAAACTTATCTCGTTACCTTCCTTATCTTGCCCAATAGGATCTTGTAAAGACACGTCTTTCTTTGTTTTTTTAATTGCACGTAAATGCATGAGAATTTCATTTTCAATACATCTGGCTGCATATGTTGCTAATTTTGTTCCCTTATCACTTGAATAGCTCTCAATCCCTTTGATTAATCCAATTGTACCAATAGAAATCAAATCTTCTACATCTTCTCCCGTATTTTCAAACTTTTTTACGATATGTGCCACAAGTCTTAAATTATGCTCAATTAATTTGTTTCGCGCATACTCATCACCTTGTTTCATTTGTTCAATACATTTTGCTTCTTCTTCTGGTGGAAGTGGCTGAGGAAAGGTATTGTTTTTGACATAGGCAACAAAAAAAAGCGCTTCTTTCATCAATGCAATTAAAGTAAGTAATATGGACATTCTCACACCTCCTAACAATAGTAGGTATTCGCCTATATATTATTAAGTATATGTCATGAATTTGTCCATTGTGTCAAAAATAAAAAGCAATAAAGGAGTTCCTTTATTGCTTATCATTCGCATATTCATCTCGTTGTTCCCCATCTTTTGTCCAAACTTCTACACCTGAAGAGTGTGCTGCACGACCAATCATATGAGCAGATACAGGTGCAGTAAGTAAGACGAAGACAATTCCTAAAATTAATTTTCCACTTACTATTTCGTGTTCTACAAACAAGAATATAAAAGCACCGATAAGAATACCAGATATACCGAGTGTAGCTGCTTTTGTAGAAGCGTGTAATCGTGTATAAATGTCAGGAAATCGAATGACACCAATTGTTGCAGAGAAAATAAAGAATGTACCAACAATTAGTAGCACAATGACTATAATATCAAAAATCCCTTCAATCATGCTTTCTGTCAATGATAACACCCTTTTCTAAGTATTTTGCTAGTGCAATGGTTCCAATGAATAATACAATCCCAATCAATAAGATTACATCATTCAATCGTGTTGTCACAAGCATAATTGCAACAAGTCCAGCCATTGCCATTAAGTTTATCCCGATAGCATCTAGAGCAACAGCACGATCAGGGTTTGTTGGTCCTTTAACCACTCGATAAGCTAACAATATAATGGAGATAGTAATCACAATCATACAGATTATCGCAACAATCTCAACAAGTTCATTTAAGTTCATCTTGTCACCTCTTTGATTGCTTTTTCAAATGTGTCTTTGATCGCACGAATGGCTTCTTCTTTATCACCAATATCCATTGCATGAATATATAACACATCATTATTATCTGATATTGCGACAGATAAGGTACCTGGTGTAAGTGAAATAAGAGATGTTAGCATGGTAATCTCCCAGTTGCTTTTTAAATCAGTGGGTAAGGCGAATATGCCAGGATTATAATCACGACCTGGTTTGTATACCCATTTCACAATTTCAATGTTAGAAAGTAATAATTCTTTTGAAAATAAGATAATAAGTTTGATTACTTTCCAGACGCGATATAAATAAAATGCATCTGGAATAAATCGACGTAATAAAAATAGTAATATCGCACCGATAATAAATCCTGTTAAAAAGGAAGGGAAGTTATAACTTTCACTTAGAAACATCCACATCAGTGCAATAATCAAATTTAAAATAATCTGAAGTGGCATTTGGCTTTACTCCTTTAATACAGTTTGGATGTAGCTTGTAGGGTCTAATAAATAGTTACCAATTGATTCTATGGATGGATAGAACCATTCTGCTCCGACACCTAATAATACGTTGAAGAACAGAAGAAAAGCAATAGGAATGATAAATCCACGTGCTTTTTTATGATCAGGTACAATAGAGTCATCTTTTTCACCCCAGAAGCCACGAATAAATATTTTCATGACAGATAGTAGGATAAGTAAACTCGCACCTAATCCGATTAATGCAACAACAATTTCTCCACTTTCAAATGCGCCTTGAATTAATAACAGTTTTCCAATAAAACCACTAAATGGAGGAATACCAGCTAAGACAAATGCGGAAATAAAGAATAACCATCCAAGTAGTGGGTAATGATGAATGAACCCATGAATTTTTCGGAGGTCACTCGTTCCAGCTAAATAACTAATTGCTCCAACTAATAAAAATAATGCTGCTTTAATAAGCATATCTTGAATTAGATAGTAAACAGAACCACTAAATCCTGTCGCATTAAAAACGCCTATCCCAAGTAACATGAAACCAATTGCAGGGATTATATTATAAGCAATGATTAACTTGATATTATTTGTGGATAATGCTCCTATTGTTCCAAAGATTAAAGTGAGTGCTGCAATCCAAATAAAGAATTGAAAAACAGATTCTTCGTGTGGAAAAATCGTTGTGAATACACGAAGGATTGAGTAGATACCTACTTTTGTGAGTAATGCTCCAAATAAAGCAGAAATTACAGGATTAGGTACAATATATGGTTTAGGCAACCAATAATACAATGGGAATAAAGCTGCTTTTGTACCAAAAACAAAGAACAACAATATTGCGATACCAGTTAAAATACCTGATTGTCCATCTTCTGCAACACGCTCGGCAATTTGTGCCATATTGACAGTACCGACAACAGAGTAAAGAAATGCAACAGTTGTAACAAACAACATAGATGAAAATAAATTAATCAATACGTACTTAATCGATTCTCTTAATTGTACGCGTTCTCCGCCTAAAATAATCAACCCATAGGAAGCCATTAATAATACTTCAAAAAAGACAAATAAGTTAAACAAATCTCCTGTCATAAATGCACCTGATACACCAGTAATTAATAACAAGAAAAATGTATAGAAATAAAATTCTTCTTTGTCCTCATCTAATGATTTAGGTGCATATAAACTACAAGCAAATGCAACAATATTTGTTGTTAACACAAGAGAAAGAGATAACAAGTCTCCAACGAGAACAATACCGAATGGTGCCACCCAATCTCCTGCCTCAAGTACCACTGTACCATTTTGATTTACATAAAATAAAACAAATGTAACAACACATAGATTAATTGCAATCACTACTTGTGTAAAAATTCTTACAATAGGCAATTTTCTATGCAAGAATATTGCTATGACAGCTGCAAGTAGTGGAATAACAATTGGCAATACTACTAAATTACTAATCATTTTCACTACCCCTTAATTTATCCATATTATCTGTTCCGTTTTCTTTTGAAGCTCGATACGCTAATACTAATAAAAAGCTAGTCACACCAAAACTGATGACAATAGATGTCAAAATTAGCGCTTGTGGTAATGGATCCGTATAATTAGTAATTGTATCATCAAGTATTGGGGGTGCGCCTCGTTTTAATTTTCCCATTGTTAATATAAACAAGTGTGCACCATGTGAAATTAATGCTGTTCCGATAATGATTCGGAGCATTTGTTTTTGTAATAGATTATAGACACCTGTTGTAAAGAGGACACCAGCAAGAATAGACATAATAATCTCCATTTATTTTGCCCCCTTCTTTTTAACACGTAATTTGATCATTGTATATATAGCTAATGCAGCAATACCTAATACAACTATCTCGAATAATGTATCAAGCCCACGCATATCGACAAGGATTACATTTACAATATTTTTACCGCCACCAAGTTTATACGAAGTCTCAATAAAATATTCTGAAATAGAGTCGAATAACTTTGTACTGTGTGCAGAAATTGCAACAATTGTCATTAATGCACCAAAAGCAACAGAAATAATAATATTAGTCGATTTTTCTAGTTTAGAATCTGTTCGTTCACGTAAATTTGGTAAGTGATAGAAACACAATAAAAATAGAGCAACAGTAATTGTTTCTACAACTAACTGTGTCAATGCTAAATCAGGTGCTCGGTAAATAACGAATAGTAGTGCTAATCCGTAGCCAACAACACCTAATATAAGAATTGCAGCAATCTTGTTACGTGTAAATATGGTAGCAACCGCAGCAATTGCCATGGCAACGGCGATTAATACTTCGTGAATAGTAATTTCTGCTATATCACTTGTATCAAGAGCAAAGCCACTTGTTAACCCAATAAAGCTGAATGTAACGACGATAATTGTGACCAAAATAAAAATCATGTAACGTCTTAATGAACCATTCATATACGTATTTGTAATTTTCGCAGAAGTTTTTTCTATTTGATCAAGTAGATAATCGTAGGCTTTATTAAAACTCAATTTACCTGGTACTAATCGATAAACAGCACTCCACGATTTACGAGTATACGCTAAAATAGCTCCAAGAATAACGACAATCAATGACATGTATAACGGAGTGATAAAACCATGCCAATATTTGATATGTTTTTCAATTGGCTCACCATAAATGGATTCCGCAGCATGTGCAATGAGTGACTCATTAAACAAATTAGGGAAGATACCAATCACAATTACTCCAACCACCAAAATTATAGGTGAAATAAGCATACCTATTGGTGCTTCGTGTGGTGCCTTTTCAAGCTTATCGAGTTGTTTTTTTCCAGTAAATGTCCCAAAAACTAAATACATAGAATAGACAAATGTAAAAATACTACCGAATACAGCTAAATAAGGAATGGCTTGACGTAGTATTTCGGCGATAAATAAGGATGATTCTTGTAATTCGATTGTTGCATCAAAGAACATTTCCTTACTATAAAAACCATTTAAAAATGGTAATGGAACACCAGCCATGGAGAACGTACCGAAAAATGCCAGTGTTGCTGAGATTGGCATTAATGTAGCAAGTCCACCAAGTTTTCGAATATCTCTTGTTCCTGTTTCGTGATCAACAATACCTGCAATCATGAACAAGCTACCTTTGAATGTTGCATGATTTAAAATATGGAATACAGCTGCAAATATTGCTAACTTTGTACCAAAACCAAGCATTGCCATAATCATACCTAATTGACTAATTGTAGAAAATGCAAGTATACCCTTTAAGTCTGTTTGGCGAACAGCCATATAAGAACCCCAGATTAATGTAAGGATACCGATGCCACTTACAAATACGAAAAACCATTCGCTTTGAGAAAAAATAGGTGTGAATCTAGCAACTAAGAAAATCCCCGCTTTTACCATTGTTGCTGAGTGTAAGTATGCACTTACTGGAGTAGGAGCCTCCATCGCATCAGGTAACCAAATGTGAAATGGGAATTG
>JAJUGF010000147.1 GCA_029268495.1 Gracilibacillus sp. | reverse complement strand
ATAGTATGATAAACAAAACTGGAGGTGTACACATGGTTCGTGCATATATGGATATGAATTGTATTAGTCAAGTAAAAGAACTACTTTATCAGCTAAAAGGTGATGTGCAGATTGAAACACTTCGACCAATATTCCACCATTTCATTCAAACAATCGACAAATTAGATCTATTACTTATTTTGAATGAAATCAAGCAGACAGATGAAACCATAACATATGACATAATTAAGAATTTCACATATTTTTATAATGAAATATTGGATGATTCATTATTAACAATAGATATACCAGATAGTGAAAATAAGAACCATCCTATCCAACTATTTCAGAGAGAAAATGACCTCTTGCACGTGATTATTACTCAGGTTAGACAAATGATTCCAAAAAATATAAGTGACAGTTATGAAGCACTAGTTCAAGAATTACATCATTTAGAGGATATTTTCAAACATTATTCTAGAAAAGAAAAACTATATTTTCCGATTTTAGAAAGGTACGGGATTTATATTCCTCTACGAACAATGTGGGCAAATGATGACCGTGTTCGTTCACTATACAAAGGAACCAAACATATGGTTATCCATATGAACAAATTAGATTATTCCTACATTGAGCAAACATGGGAAAAGTTAGAGGAAGCATACATTGATATGATTCGTCATGAAACTTATTTTTTATTGCCTATTACAAAATTATTATTTAAAGAAGAGGATTGGCTAGCAATTTCTAAGGAAAGTAAAGCATTTGGGTATGCATTCATGGATGAAGTGGAAGAATGGTCGCCTAATTGTTGCAATACAAGTATAGAGGAAGAGACAAAATTAGCAGAAGAGGAACATATTCGCTTTGGTGGCGGATTCTTAACGATATCTGAAGCGAACACGATATTGAATAACTTGCCTGTGGAGATAACATTTGTCGATAAAAATGGTATTTTCAAATATTTCAATGAAGTAGTAGAGGCTTCGGATATGATGTTTATACGAACACCTACCTCTATTGGTAGAAATGTCGCCAATTGTCATCCACCAAAGAGTTTGAACAAAGTTTTGAATGTGATTCGCGAATTGAAATCAAGAAAACGGTCAACTGTTACAATGTGGTTTAAAAAGAAGAATCAATTTATCTATGTCACGTATAAAGGACTTTTTGATGAGAATGATGAGTATTTAGGTATTTTAGAATATGTACAAGATATTCAACCATTCTTTGAATTACCACGCGAGATGAATAGAGATGTGAAGTGACATTCGTTTAGATTGAAAAAAGCCGAACTGTTCAAATAATTGAACAGATTCGGCTTCTTATATTCTTTCATTGTCGTGTACAGCTGAAATCACTGTTTCATTAGTTACCTGTTTCAGCAAACAATTGAATACGCTCACCAATTTCATCACGCACTCGTTGGAACACTGCCCACTTTTCTTCATCTGTTCCTTCTGCTTTTGCTGGGTCATCAAAGCCCCAATGTTCATTTCTTATCCCTTTTGGAATGACAGGGCAGTTATCTCTAGCATCTCCGCATAATGTCACAACAAAATCTGCACGATTCAATATGTCTGTATCGATTTTGTCAGAAGTTTGATCAGATATATCAATATCGACTTCATTCATTGCTTTTACTGCATTGGGATTTAATCCATGACGTTCAATACCAGCGCTATACACATTCCATTTATCACCTAGATATTTTTTGCCCCAACCTTCTGCCATCTGACTTCTGCATGAATTACCTGTACATAAGAAATAAATTGTTTTTTTATCCATTCTGCATTGCTCCTTTTAAATAAATAATAGTGTAATATACAATCCAACTAATGTAATAAACAAGATTGGAATCGTTAAGATAATCCCTGTTTTAAAATAAGTCCCCCATGAGATTTTGACACCTTTTTGTGCTAATACGTGTAGCCACAACAATGTAGCAAGTGACCCAATTGGCGTAATTTTTGGACCTAAATCTGAACCAATTACATTTGCATAAATCAATGCCTCACGTATGACGCCAGTAGTATCTGTTTCTGCAATAGCCAATGCATCTATCATCACTGTCGGCATATTATTCATGATAGAGGAGAGAATTGCTGCAATAAATCCCATAGAGATTGTTGCAACAAATAAACCTTGTTCTGCACTATATTGAATTACTTTTGCTAATAATTCTGTTAATCCGGCATTCTTCAAGCCATAGACAACTACATACATACCAATAGAAAAGAAAACAATTGCCCATGGAGCACCTTTGATTACTTCTCTCGTATTCACCGCATGACTTCTTCTAGCCATTAGTAAAAAGAATATTGCAACAATACCAGCTATAATGGACACTGGAACAGATATAAACTCACTAATAAAGTAGCCTACTAATAAGATTGCTAGGACAAACCATGATAAATGGAACATTCTCTTATCTTTCAATGCTTCACTCGGTTCTTTCAATTGTGTCAGATCATATGTTTTTGGAATAGATTTTCTAAAATAAAGGTACAAAATAGTGATTGTAGCAACAATAGAAAAAATATTCGGGATCATCATATGTACCGCATATTCTACAAACCCAATTTCAAAAAAGTCAGCAGATACAATATTAACTAAATTACTAACGATTAACGGTAAAGAGGTCGTATCTGCAATAAACCCACTTGCCATGATAAACGGAAAAATCATTTTTTCTTTAAAATTCAGATTACGAACCATCGCTAATACAATAGGCGTTAAGATTAATGCTGCACCGTCATTTGCGAAGAACGCCGCGACTACTGCACCTAATAAACTAATATAGACAAACATTCTTAAGCCATGACCTTTAGCAAGACGTGCCATGTGTAATGCTGCCCATTCGAAAAATCCAATCTCATCTAAAATTAATGAAATAATGATAATAGCGATAAACGCAAGTGTGGCATTCCAAACAATCCCAGTCACTTCCCATACATCCGAAAGAGTTACGACACCTAATAAAAGTGCAAGTAACGCACCTGCCATTGCCGAGTATCCAATCGATACATTCTTTGGTTGCCAAATAACAAAAATTAATGTCGTAATAAATATAATAATTGCAAGAGCTATTTCTAGCACATGTGTGTCCCCCTTAACAGCATGAAATTCGCGTGCCGTTTTTCTCTAATTGTACTAATTTTTCTTTTTGATCTGGTAATTGTTCTAAGATAGATTGTAGTAAAGGATAATGTTCAGATTGTTTATTAAGTGAATAAAAAATCCACTGTCCTTTTCTTTCTTCTTTTACAATGTGCGCATCTCGTAGTTTTCGTAAATGTTGACTTATAGAAGGTTGGCTCATTTGAAAGATTTCTACAAATTCGCATACACAACACGGTTCATCTTCTATTAATTTAAGCATGGTTAATCTTGTTTTATCCCCTAGTAACTTACATACAATAGCGGCTTTTTCTATCTCCACTCCATTCATCCTCTCCTCATTCACAAATATAACTATATAATAATTTACTTATATAAGCAACAGGAAAAACGCCTGTACTATCTATACACAGGCGTTGCAACAATTCTATATTACGTTTTCTTATTTCCTATAAAAGCGATTTTTAATAAGTATCCACACATAAAAATGGTTATGACTAAATAGATTGCGCCAACAATTTTTTGTTCATTAATCAAATAATTATTACATATTTGTATTGGCGTGTCTAAATAGAGCCATGCAAAAAGGCCACACATAGATACTAGTTGTGTATAGATGAATGCTAATGTCATCTCACTTAAGTGACGCCACGATACCTTCCACAAATACCCTATTAGTGGTAATGAAATAAATTTCAAAATCTCTGTATAGGTATTTACAAGTGCATCATCTAGCGTTCGTGGAACCATCCAAAAACTTAAAAGCCCAAGTACAAAAATGATATTACTCCATATATGACGAGTTTTGTACTCTTTCCTATTAGGAAACAACATACCTACAGCATATAGTAACGGTAATTGAACAAACATGTGTGTGACCATATATGATTCTAACACTTCACGACTAATTGGTAATATGAGGAGAAAGTAAAGAAGTAGAGAGAGTCTCATTTCATCTCGCTCCCTAGTAATTCGTTATGCAAAAATGCCTGCGCACCTTCTATATCTTTATAATCAAGTACATTTGTAAGTCGTCCATTCTCATCTACATAATAAAATGCTGAATTATGAGTAAAACCTCCATATCGATCAGGCAAGACTATGACACCAAATGCGTCAAGCAACTCTTTCAATTCTAATTTATTTGCAATTCTAGCCATTCTCCAAGTCTCTCCATCACTACCGAAATATTGTCGATACGTATCAAGTACTTCAACCGTGTCACGATCTGGATCAAAAGATATAGTGAGAAACATTATTTTCTCATCTAATATTTCTCGCGGAAGTGATTCATATACTTGTTGCATATTTTTTTCTAATTGAGGGCAAACCGTTCCGCAACTTGTATAAATAAATGTTAGAAAGAGTCTCCTTCCTTTTAGTTCATGGAACGTGTACATCCTACCTTTACTATCTTCTAATGTGATAGGCATAATCATTGGCTTTTCTTCAATCAATTTATTTACTCTGGCTGTTTCTTGTGTAAATCCAGTAAAACCATCTGTACCAATCCACCATATTGTTATCACAATGAGACATACTACGAATAGAGAAATACTCTTACTTAACACTTTCATTATCCTATGAATCCTTCGTACTATTCTTGTAAAAGAAATAATTCATAAAATGATAGATAAATATACTTGTTGCAATCATGACAAATATCCCTGCTATTCCTCCAAACAAAGCTGGTCCCATCCATTCTGGTATATGTGTTGCCCATCTTCTTGGTGTACTGATTGCACCTGAAACTAAAAATTGCATGCTTACTAAAAACATAGAAATCAAATAACAGTACAGTGCTGCCCAATCTAATTTCGTTATCGGAATTTGTTTATCTACTTTTGTTAAATAGTACATAAATGCAAATAACATCACAACAGCACCAAGTCCCATATACATATGGAAATGTCCAGGTACCCATTTCGTATTGTGCATCACATGATTCACAACAATCGTAGCGTCTACAATTGCCGGAACGACACCAATTGTCCAACCAAACATCGCGATAAATGTTAGTCCTGAAGCAATATCCCATTTGATACCTGATTTATAAACAATCATCAATGCTCCATATGCTGTAATCACTAATACGGGAAGCCCATTGGCATAAGATAATACTTGACCTGTGATTAACATCCACCTCGGCATCACACTATCCATTAATAAATGGTGCGTATAGATAATAAGCGTAAAAAATGTGGACATTGTCCATGCAATTAAGAAGACTTTATTTGCTTTCCATTGTCTATTTGTGTATTTAGAAAGTAATTCATATACAACGATAACAGACATATAAATAATTGAATTCGCAAACACGTGACCAAATGCATAGGTGAAATTTTTGGCAAGTAAAGGATCAAATGTATACGCCGGATTGATTGTATGAATAATATTCATCATGAGTACAGTAGCTCCGACCAGTAATGCTACTACATCCACAATTGTTACCATTGTTGCAGCAACAATCGCAACATGCGGGGCATCCTTTTCGCTCTTTTTGCCACTTATGATATCCCAACCTAGTCCTTTAGCAAGACTTCCTTGTTTTTTTATAATTGCTCTTCCGATATCTAAAAATAATAGTAAAAAGCCTATTCCGATAATTAACATACCGAATAAATAAAGTAATGCACCGATTGTACCCCATGCTTTAGCTGATAGTGTTGGTAATGGATATAGAAATGTCCAAGCACTTGCATAATCAAATGAAAACACACCAACAATCACCATCACTACACCAATAAGAAAACATATTAAATTAGTAATAAATATCTTTTTTGATAAAACGACATGCTTATTTAAGAAATACCACATGACACCAGATGCCGCTAGCGCACATGCTCCAATCATTCCAGTACCATGAATAGTTAAAAACTGATAAAATGTTGCAGGACCAAGTTGTATGACACCACCTTGTGTGAGTAGCATCATGACACCAAATAACATCATAACAAAAACAATCAATCCTCCAATAAATAAATAATTCGCAATTAACTTATTATTTGAATCTGTCTGCATGTTCATCCCCCTCTACTCTACTACTGTTATCTCGTGTGTCATTACATGATGCGCAAGCCCACAATATTCTAAACATAGTACACTATACGTACCTGGTTTGGTGAAGGTAATATAGACAATGTTTGTATAGGATGGCATTGCTTGTGTTTGTGCAATAATGTTCATTTCTTCATCATACAGCCCGAAACCATGATTGACATCTTGACTAGTAACATGGAACTCAATCGGTTCACCGACTTCAAATTCCGATTGAGAAAACTCCCAACCAAATTGGAGTGCTGTAACATTTACTATAGTAGGATTTTCTTCTTTACTATAAATCGGTTGATCATATGGTAGCTCTCTTAATGTATAAATCGT
>JAJUGF010000146.1 GCA_029268495.1 Gracilibacillus sp. | reverse complement strand
CAAAGTGAATAATCATGAGATTGATTTCAAGTTGTATGGAGATGATATGCAATTCGTCGAGGTAGAGTTAGATCCACAAGAAACTGTAATCGCTGAAGCAGGTAGTTTAATGATGATGGATCAAGAAATTAAGATGGAGACTATTTTCGGTGATGGCTCATCTAATCAAGGTGGGTTAATGGGAAAATTAATCGGCGCAGGAAAACGTGTCATCACTGGTGAGAGTTTATTTATGACGACATTCACAAATACAGGTGTTGGTAAAAAGCATGTATCCTTCGCCTCTCCTTATCCAGGTAAAATCGTGCCAATGGATTTAAGTGAATTAAATGGAAAGATTATTTGTCAAAAAGATGCTTTTTTAGCTGCTGCAAAAGGCGTTTCTGTTGGTATAGAATTCCAAAGAAAAATTCGAACTGGCTTCTTTGGAGGAGAAGGCTTTATTATGCAAAAATTAGAAGGAGATGGCTTAGCATTTGTTCATGCAGGGGGAACCATTCATTCTAGAACATTACAACATGGCGAAAAACTAATAGTGGATACTGGTTGTTTAGTTGCAATGACAGGTTCTGTTGATTACAATATTGAGTTTGTCGGTGGTGTGAAAACAGCACTTTTTGGTGGAGAAGGTCTATTTTTCGCAACATTAACAGGTCCTGGAACAGTATGGGTACAATCATTACCATTCAGCCGTCTTGCAAGTAAGGTATTTGCAGCCTTACCAGAGAAGGGCGGAAACAAAGGAGAAGGCGGTATAGGCGGATTGTTTAATATGTTTAATGAATAATATAAAAAAACACCTATTTTGTTCATACATCTTGAACAAAATAGGTGTTACTCTTTTAGCATTGCTTTCACACCCGCAATATTAATACCTTGATCTATTAACTCCTTAATTTCTTTTAACCTTTCAATATCATTGAATGAAAATAACCTTCTGTTCCCCATATTTCTAGTTGGGGAAATTAAACCTTGTTCCTCGTAGTAACGGATTTGACGTCCAGTCAGATGTGTGAGTTCTTCCACCACACTAATAGGGAATGTAGCTTTATTATTTGGTATATCGCTTTTCAACATACTTACTCCTTCCTATGAAGATGGTAAGCTTGCAATATGTGTATACGCATCTTTTAAGTTACGAAAACCCATTTGCTCTACCCTTTGTATACAAATAGACCAAATTCTTGCTGTCGCTAGTGCATCATATAATGCATGATGTCTTTTACTTACTTCAATGTTGTAATAACTACACCAATCGTCTAATGTTACATATTTCACTTCAGGAACAATTACTTTGGTTAAAAAGGACGTATCAATAATACGATGTTGAAAATTCGTTTTTAAAATTGTCCAACTAGCATGCTTCATAAATTGCTTTTCGTGACTGGAATGATGTGCGACTAATGTATCACTTTTGACAAATTGAAAAAAATGTCTCAATACACTTTCTAATGGAGCAGCTCTTTGTAATTCGAATGAAGTAAGTCCTGTCAATTCCATAATATCATGACTTAAAGGCACATCGTACTTTACCGTTCTATAAAATAAATCTTCTTTTTGAATCTCCGCTCCAATCATTTTCACTGCACCAATCGATAATATTCGATCTCCATTATATGGGTAAAAACCTGTTGTCTCCATATCAAATACAATCACCGGTAATTCTTTCAATGGGATATTTAAAACATCCTTCTTTTTTAACTCTCTTTGTAAATTCCGTATATATGCTGCCTTACTAAAATCTGATGAATTAGAAAGTGCACCCGGATTCTGTCCATAAAGTTTGCCACCCATTTGTTTTAATAGTTGCAACATTTGATTCATTCCCATATGGAACACTCTTTTTTGATTTCTTTTTTCACTATTTCAAACAATTGTGCTCCTTTTTTCATATATTCTTTCAACTCCTGTTTTTCACTTTTTGTTAATGTATGGACAGATAGATAATGCACATCATCATAGTCTGTATTATTTTTCGTATGATTAAAACGAAATTGTAATAACTGTTTGAATAATTCTTCATACTCTTCCAAAAAAGGATACGTGCCTTTTAGTTCAGCTATACGTGAAGTTGTCGAATGTTGATCACAATTATTTAATAAAGCTAGTAGTCGTATTGCATTCACATACGGAAAAAACGCTGCTGTTTTTAAATGAATCGAGCCAGTTCTTCTACCTGATCTTTCTGGCAATAGTTGGCCAAAAATACCAATACTTTTTCTAATAAATCCTACATTATCCACTAACCTCATATATGTGGATGGATTTCTTTTTAAATACAGAAATGCTACCTGCTTTATTTGAGATAAAAAATCTGCGTTTCCAACTAATACACGAGAATCAAAAAATGTAGAAAAGTGACGGAGCGATTCCCAACTGGACTCCTCTAGCCATTCCTTTACTTGCCTATGCCAACCATCTATCGAATTCGTCCATAATGGTTCTGAGGCCATTACTTTACCATCACACATTGGATAACCTATATATTCTAATCCAACAGCAATTTCTTTGCCTAATAGCAAGAAAGGTTCCTTTTCTACCTCTCCATCATAAATAATCCCATGATCTTGATCAGTAATAACAGATTGTTCACATCTCGCAGCACTCCCCATGACAAAAAAAGCGAAGGAGGCAGGGAGTGTCCCCTGCTCTTCTTGATACTTCTCGACAGCAATATTCACTGTTCTACTCATCAATTGATTGTGGAAAGTATTCCAATCTTGATATGTCATTATTTTCTTTTGCTCTATTTCTTTAAAAGCTCTCAATTCCTCATAATCCATAGCAGAAGTCAGCTCCTTCTGTGTCGTTACTTCGCTTCTCTTTCTGTTGGATGCGGAATATTTTCTGGATACCCATAGCTACCATGCTCACTTAAATCCAAACCAATAATTTCTTCTTCTTCTGTAACTCGGATACCACCCATTACTTTATCCATCACTTTTAGAATAATAAAAGATACGATAAATGCATAGACGCCACTTGCTACAACTCCAAGAATTTGCACACCTAACTGTTCAAATCCACCATTATAAAATAAACCTGGTAAGCCCCAATCCATTCCTACTGACAATGCTTCTGTTGCAAAAAATCCTGTAGAAATGGTTCCCCATACACCTACAGTACCGTGTACAGATAATGCAAAAATCGGATCATCAATTCGTGCTCTATCGAAGAAACGCATACTACCATATACAATAAGTCCGCCGATTGCACCAATTAATACAGCTGCCCACGGTTCTACAAATCCACATGATGCTGTAATTGCAACTAAACCTGCCAGTGCACCATTTAACGTTGTAGGTACATCTGCTTTCCCTGTCAATGCCCATACGAGAAACATTGCTGCAATAGCCCCCGCTGCTGCTGCTAATTGTGTGTTTAAAATAACATATCCAAAGAACGCATCAGATAGACCAAACGTACTTGCACCATTAAATCCAAACCAACCTACCCATAATAACAATACCGCAAGTGCTGTATATACTTGATTATGACCTGCTAATTCATTGGAGGAACCATCTTTGTTGTATTTCCCAATTCTTGGTTTTAAGATAATCGTTGCAGCAAGTGCTGCCATCGCACCAGTTAAGTGAACAACTGTTGAACCAGCGAAGTCCTGCTTCCCATGATCTGCTAACCATCCTCCACCCCATATCCAGTGTGCAACAACTGGATACACAAATGCGGAGAACAATACTGCAAAAACAACATATGCAGATAGTTTAGCTCGTTCAGCAAAGCCACCAAATGCAATCGTTAAAGCAATTAAGGCAAACATCATTTGGAACATAAAGTCTACTGCAGGCGATAATCCTTCTTCACTAAATGAAGCATCACCATAAAAGAAATTAGATAATCCTATAAATGCATTTCCTTCTCCATAAATGAAACCATATCCGACAGCCCAAAATACTAAAGAACCAATTCCAATTGTAAAGATGGTCTTTCCAGCAATATGTCCTGCGTTTTTCATTCGTGTCGATCCTGCTTCAAGTAAAATAAAGCCACCAATCATCAAGAGAACCAAAAATGTTCCAATAATAACCCACAAATTATCCATAAGTACCATTTCCATTTGCTTTCCTCTCCTTGTAAATAGTATTAACATTAACTGTTAAATACAGTTTACTTATGATTAGAAATATCAGCTATTATTGTGTGAGGTTTTCTAACATGGTTTTTACATGGATGTTTTTTATACGATATTTCATGATGGATTGCGCTTCATTCAAACTCTAGATTGTTAAGCGTGCCATACAAAAAAAAGAGGCTAAACTATCTAAATATAGATAAAGTTCAGCCTCTAATTCCATTGATTGTATTTATTTAATTTGGTCTAATAATTGATATGCTTCTTCATTAGATTTTACACGAATTAATTGTTCTCTAAAATCGTCATCCATTAGTTTTCTTGATAGCATTTGCAGAATTTTTAAATGTGCATCTCCTTCTGCATGCTTTGGAACAGCAATCATAAAGATTAATTTTGCTAATGATTGATCCGCACTATTCCAGTCTACTCCATCCTTTTGTACACCAAAGACAACTCTAGGTACTTTAACTGCATCCGACTTACCATGCGGGATCGCTACATTCATCCCAATTCCTGTTGAACTTTGGTTTTCTCTTTCAAGAATAGCTTGTTTAAATTCTTCTGTTGACGATAATGCATTCGAATTGGCAAGCTTTGCAATCATCCCATCAATAACTGCATCTCTTGTCTTCTCTTTTAAATTTGTATCAATTAACTCAATAGAAGTAATATCCGTTAATTTGTGGATGTCTTCTACTTTATTTTCTTGCGGTAGATCTTTTTCTACTTTTTCTTCACTTTTAGAACTATTTTCGTTTTTGATCATAGATGTATCTTCATCTTTTTTAAGTAATTTAATCATCAATGCCGTTACAATCGAACCAACAATAATAGCGACAAAGAACATAAGAACATTATCCACAGCACCTAATATACCAACAATAGGTCCACCATGTGCTACTCGATCACCAACATTACTTAACATCGCAATAACAGACCCTGTCATGGAACCTACCATAATACTTGGGATGACACGTAATGGATCTTGTGCTGCAAATGGGATAGCACCTTCTGTAATACCGAAGAATCCCATCGTAATGGAGGCTTTACCTGCTTCTCGTTGTGATTTCTCAAATTTACTTTTGAACAACAATGTAGCCAATCCAAGACCAATTGGTGGCACTGCAATCGCAACAGCAATTGGACCCATTATTTCATAATTTCCTTCACCAATCATGGCAGAACCAAATAGAAATGCTACCTTATTAACCGGACCACCCATATCAAATGAAATCATTGCACCTAGTATTAATGCTAATAGAATGGAACTTGTTCCTTGCATTCCTGCTAACCAACCAGTTAATGATTCAAACACTTGTGCTACTGGCGCACCGATAACTAAAACAAATAAAATACCAACAATTAAAGAAGACAGGACAGGAATAATAATAATTGGCATGATTGGTTGCATCATTTTTGGAACTTTCACTCGCTTAATCCAAAGCGCAACATACCCCGCTAAGAAACCTGCAATAATCCCACCTAAAAATCCTGCACTTGCTTCACTTCCATAAAAACTACCATTTGCTGCAATAAAACCACCAATCATACCTGGTGCTAAACCTGGTCGATCTGCAATACTATATGCAATATACCCTGCTAAGATAGGTACCATAAAGCTAAATGCTGCTGCACCAATTTGTTCAATTGTTTTCCAGAATGAGTCTTCTGGAATAATGATCCCTGACTCAGTAGGTTGGCCACCAATTGTTAATGCAATGGCGATAAGTAACCCACCGACAACGATAAATGGTATCATGAATGAAACCCCATTCATCAAATGTCTGTATATTGGATTTTGTTTCGTAGACTCTGATGAAGTTGGCATCTTATCTTTGTTACTACCTTCCCCTTTATATACAGGAGCATCGTTAGACATTGCCTTTTCTATTAACCCTTTTGGATTTCTAATTCCTTCTTGCACACCTGCAGTAATTAATTTTTTCCCAACAAAACGACTTTTATCTACCGCTTTATCTGCTGCAATAATAATCGCATCCGCTTGTTCAATATCGGCTTTTGTGAATTCGTTTTCTGCGCCAATAGAACCTTGTGTTTCCACTTTCATTGTTACATTCATTTCTTCAGCTGCTTTTTCAATATTTTCAGCTGCCATATACGTATGCGCAATTCCATTTGGACATGATGTAATCGCTAATAATTTCATATTTACTCACCTCTTCCTTTTTATTATAGCTTTTACTATTTACTTATTAATTGCTTCTTATTACCGCAAGTTGTGGAAATTCAAACATTTATGATAATAATTGTAGGATTGCCTCTGGAGTTTTTTGTTCTCTTAATTGTTCAACTAAGAGAGGGTTTCCTGCAAGTCGCGATAATTGATGAAATAAATGACGTCTTTTTTCAGAGCTTTCTTTCTTTAACAT
>JAJUGF010000145.1 GCA_029268495.1 Gracilibacillus sp. | reverse complement strand
GGAACAGCCGATTTTACAACACAAAAATTAGTTGACAAAATGAATCGAGAAGTAACATATGCTAATGGATTAACATCAACAGTCGTTGGACCGACGCATATCTCTACAGCAATGCCAAATGACAAAACTGCCATTCAAGCAGCAATCAAAACATGTAACATTTTAGATTTTACAAAAGCAAGAGTTGTAAGAATAAAGAATACATTGGAAATTGGAGAAATTGAAGTTTCAGAGAATATGTTAGAAGATATAGAGAAACATCCGTATTTAGAGAGAATTTCAGATTTATATGAATTCACTTTTGATTGTTCAGATGATTTAGTATAATAAATTGGAGGGATACATGATGAGTACATTATTTGATTTAACAGGTAAAGTTGCAGTTGCGTTAGGAGGAAACAGTACATTAGGTGGAGCAATTGCAAAAGGGTTTGCGACACATGGTGCGAAAGTGGCGATTGTAGGGAGAAATATAGAGACAGCAGAACAAGTTGTTGCTGACATTCAGGAAAGTGGTGGCGAGGCAAAAGCATTTCACGCAGATGTAAGCGATTTAAATACTGTGGCAACTGTCGCAAAAGAAATTGAAGCATGGGCAGGTTGCTGGGATATTGTATTAAATGCGCCTGGTATGAACAGTACGACACCATTTCTCGATTTAGCAACAGAAGAATGGGACAAAATTATGGATGTGAATTTAAAAGGAGTTGTATTTGCTACACAAATTTTTGCCAAAAGAATGATAGAAGAAAACCGTTCTGGAAGCATTATTAACATTTCATCTGTATCTTCAACGACACCTTTATCTAAAGTATTCACATATTCCGCTTCAAAGGCAGCGATGAACAGCGTGACCCAATTTCTTGCACGTGAATTTGCACCGCATAATATTCGAGTGAACGCAATTATCCCAGGATTCTTTCCTGCTGAACAGAACCGTAAAATTTTAAGTGAAGATAGAGTGAAATCTATTATGGATCATACACCAATGAAGCGATTTGGTGAACCGGAAGAATTGCAAGGTGCAGCAATTTATTTAGCATCAGATAAAGCTAGTGGATTTGTTACAGGTACATTTCTCCGTGTTGACGGTGGATTTGGAAGTATGACGATATAAGTTATGCAAGTACAAGTAAAGAAATCTCCTATGAAGGAGGAATACATGATGATTGAGGAAAAATATGAACAGTTACAAACTATTTTACGAGATTTAGATAATGTTGTTGTGGCATTTTCTGGTGGTGTTGACAGTACCTTTTTGTTAAAGGTTGCTGTTGACACATTAGGAAAAGAGAAAGTGCTTGCAGTTACAGCAGATTCTGAGACATATCCTTCAAGTGAATTAGAAGAAGCAAAACAATTAGCATCTGCAATTGGAGCAAAACATATTGTAATCGAAACAAGCGAACTTGCGATTCCTGGTTATACAGAAAATAATAAGAATCGTTGTTACTTTTGCAAGAATAGCTTGTTTGAACATGTTTTACCGATTATGCAAAAGCATCAATTCGAAAATATGGTATATGGTGTGATAGCAGATGATATGAGTGAATATCGCCCAGGTATGAAGGCAGCGAAGAAACATGGGGTTCGTGGACCACTTGCTGAAGCAAACTTATATAAGGAAGAAATCAGGCAGTTATCTAAGCAACTAGGTTTAGCAACATGGGAGAAGCCTTCTTTTGCTTGTTTGTCTTCAAGAATTGCGTATGGGGAAACCATAACACAAGCAAAGTTAACAAAGGTAGATCGTTCGGAAGCCTTTCTAAAAACGATTGGATTAAAGCAAGTAAGAGTCAGAACACATGGAGATATTGCAAGAATTGAAGTAGAACAACAAGACATGCATATACTACTAAACCATCATACTCGTATCACGGAACAACTGCAAAGCTATGGCTATAAATTTGTTACTATGGATTTAATTGGATATAAGAGTGGTAGCATGAATCGTGTATTAACTTAACGATTGGATGTACAGGAGGGTATCATGAAAGAAGTAGTAATTGGATTAGATATTGGTACAACAAGTGTAAAAGCTGTAGTTTTTGATTTGAACGGAAACGTTGTTACAGAATTTGAAGACTTCGTTCATACATATTATCCAAATCCAACATATGTGGAACAAAAGCCGCTTGATATTGAACGAAGTACACGTAAAGTGCTTCGGGAAGCTTTTGTAAATACGACAGATTGTAATGTATTAGCTGTTGGATTGTCATGTGCGATGCATTCTCTGATATGTGTAGATGCAAATGGGAATCCACTCACAGATATGTTGATTTGGTCTGATGGTAGAAGTAGTGAGATTGCAGACGAAATGGATGAGAATGTGAAGAAAGAAATATACAAAAAAACAGGTACACCAATCCATCCAATGTCACCATTATTAAAACTGATGTGGATGAAAAAATATGATTTTCAACAATATCATGAAGCAACGTACTTTATGTCCATGAAAGAGTATTTGTTATATACATGGTGTAAGAAACGTTGGATAGACTATTCCATGGCCTCTGCAACAGGGCTTATGAACATCCATAAATTAGACTGGGATGAAGATGCACTTCAGTTAGCAGGTGTGGAGCGAAAACAAATAAGTGAAATTGTTTCCCCAACAGCGATTTTGCCTGACGTTGAGGAAGAAATCAAAAGAGATTTACAATGGCCTTTAGGTACCAAACTTGTAATTGGTGCAGCAGATGGTCAGTTAGCTAACTTAGGTGATGGTGCAATCAAACCTGGAGAAGTAGCGATTTCTGTTGGAACGAGTGGAGCAATTAGGCAATTAATTAATGGACAGCATGTGAATGATAATGGAGAAACATTTAGTTATGCCTTTACGGATACGACTTCTATTGTTGGAGGCCCAACGAACAATGGCGGAATTGTACTGCAATGGTTAAAAGATATGGTGGAATTTGAAGGAACGCATGAGCAATTTTTAGAAGGTGCGGACACAGTTTCAGTAGGAGCAGATGGACTCTTTTTTGTTCCGTATGTTAACGGGGAGCGCGCGCCCGTATGGAATCAACAAGCAAGAGGGAATTTTTATGGTTTGTCGATTATACATACAAGAAAACATCTCGTTCGTGCAGTATTAGAAGGGATTGTGTTTAACTTATATCAAATTGGCCAATCTTTAGAAGAAATTGCTGGTCCACCGACAAGTATTTCTGTAAATGGAGGGCTTTCTAAATCTGCATTATGGGTACAAATTGTAGCAGATGTATTTGGAAAAGAAATTCAATTATCAGGTACCCATCATGGTGCTGCGTGGGGAGCATCATGGACTGCATTAGTTGCAATGGATAAAGTGGAGTCATTTGAACAAATTAAACAACATATTCCAATAGAGAAGGTTGTCCAACCAAACCTTACAAATCACGAACAATATGCTCGTATTTTTGTGAAATATCAACACATCGCAAAAGACATCGAGAAATTTTTTTGATTGGTTAGAAAATTATGTGATGAATACTTGTGAAAAAATGTCACGAGAAAAAATGGAAGTCTCACTTTATTTCAGTTGATGCGTTCCAGTCTCTACGTTTCTGAACGGGTGTTTCCACTTTTGAATCATCCAGCTACAACACCCAGAAACTAGGAGACTTCACGTATCAACAATCAATAAGTCATCATCGGTTCGTACCTCACCGTGATTCCTTTATTTCAGTTGATGCGTTCCAGTCTCTACGTTTCTAAACGGGTGTTTCCACTTTTGAATCATTAAACGGGGGTTAATCATGTTAGAAGATATCTTACATCAAGTAGCGAATGGAGAACTATCACCAGAAGAAGCAAAAGAAAAATTAGCAACATTTGAAAATTTAGGATTTGCTAAAGTGGACCATCATCGTAAAAAACGACAAGGATTTCCAGAAGTAATCTTTGGTGAAGGGAAAAGTGCGTCACAAATTATCGATATTTCCCGGGCAATGATGAATAAACAAGAAAATATATTAATTACAAGAGTATCGGAAGAGAAAGCGACTGCTATTTGCGAAGAAATCCCATCTTTTGAATATGATCAAATAAGCAGAACATTAGTAATGCGGTATCCAGAGAAACTAGAGTATCAGTTAGATGGATATATTGCTATCGTATGTGCGGGAACTTCGGATTTATCTGTAGCAGAAGAGGCTGCTAAAACAGCGGAAGCCTTTGGTGTAGAAGTGAGAAGATTTTATGATGTAGGCGTTGCTGGTATTCATCGATTATTTGCACATATCGATGAGATTCGTGATGCCACTGTATCTGTTGTCATTGCAGGGATGGAAGGTGCTTTACCTAGTGTTGTTGGTGGGCTTGTTTCACATCCAATTATTGCAGTGCCTACTAGTATTGGATATGGTGCGAACTTCCAAGGACTGTCTGCATTGCTTACGATGCTCAATTCATGCGCATCAGGAATTAGCGTGGTAAATATTGATAACGGATTTGGTGGCGCATATAATGCAATCTTGATTCATCGACTTGCAAATAAGAGAACGTGATTTTAGCTTATACATCTTATCTTTTAGCAATTAAATGAATAAGATGTATTTTTGTTGTCAGATTAATATATGCAATTATTATATAAGTTCATTTAGATGTGTTGAGAGAAGGATGTTTTTAATGAAAAAATATATTGTCTTTTTATTTCTCGTACTTCTTTTTATTGTTGGTTGTACAGAGAAAACACCGGAAATATCACAAGCGTATGAAAGGAAAGAACTAGTCTTAGCTATCGGGGGAGAACCAGAAGGATTTGATCCAACAACGGGTTGGGGAAGATATGGAAGTCCTCTATTTCAAAGTACATTATTATCAAGAGACCAAGATTTACAAATTACAACAGATTTAGCAACTGTATATGAGGTATCTGATGATGGATTAATCTGGACAATCACATTACGAAAAGATGCTAAATTTTCCGATGGGAATGATGTAACAATCAAAGATGTGATGTTCACATTTAATCAAGCAAAGCATTCACAATCCATTGTTGACTTAACTAATTTAGCAGAGATGAAGGAAATAGATACATATACAATAGAATTTCACTTAAAGAAACCACAATCCACATTTGTTACAGTCTTACAAACATTAGGAATTGTTCCAGCGCATCTCTATGATGAAACATATGCTGAAGAGCCAATAGGTTCTGGTCCATATACATTTGTAGAATGGCGTAAAGGAGAACAGCTAATTGTGGAGAGAAATCCATATTATTATGGGAAAAAACCTGAATTTGAGCGATTAGTATTCCTATTTGCTGAAGAAGATCAAGCATTAGCACAAGCAAAAGCAGGGCTAGTAGATGTTTTATCATTACCGATTAGTTATGCCCAAACAGAGATAACTGGAATGAAGCGGTTATCCCTTCAGAGTGTAGACAATCGAGGTGTGATGTTACCGACAACGGCACCTTATGTAAATGAGAAAAATGAGGAAATAGGAAATGTAGTAACACAAGATATTGCGATAAGACAAGCAATGAATTATGCAGTAGATCGTCAAGCAATGGTTGACGGCATATTAAATGGGGAAGGTACGGAAGCATATTCAAGTGTAGATCAACTGCCATGGGGAACAGATGAAGCAAGAATAGAACATGATGTCACAAAAGCGCACACTATTATGAATAAAGCAGGATGGGATAAGAAAGCAGATGGGATATATGAGAAAGATGGGGTGCGCGCTAGTTTTACATTATACTATCCATCAGGTGATCAAATGCGACAATCTCTGTCTCTTGTATTTGCTGATCAAATGAACCAGTTTGGTATCGAAGTGAAGACAGCGTCTGAGAGTTGGAATGAACTTGATAAATTAATGCATGCAAATCCTGTAATGATGGGATGGGGAAGTCATGACCCAATCGAATTATATTATTTATTCGGTTCAGAAATGAAAGGTATCGATTATTATAATAGTAATTATTATGAGAATGAAGTGGTGGATGAATATCTCACCAAAGCAATCCATGCAACGTCTGATGTGGAAGCCAATCAATATTGGCAATCTATTCAATGGGATGGGAACACAGGTGTTAGTGCGAAGGGAGATGCACCATGGGTATGGCTTGTTAACTTAAATCACATTTACTATATAAATGAAGAAATAGATATTGGTCAACAAAAAATTCAACCACATGGTCATGGATGGCCAATTACTGATTTTATTACAGAATGGCATGATTCATCTGATAAGAAGAAATGAGGAACATAACATGCAACTAGTAAGATTTTTATTAAAAAAGACAATTCGATTTCTTCTATTATTAGTTGCAGTAAGTATGATTACATTTGTATTAATTAGTTTATCCCCAATCGATCCGATTCGAGCATATATAGGAGCAGATCTATTAGTGATAAGTCCAGAGCAAAAGGCTAATATTGAAGCATATTGGGGATTGAACGAACCAATGTTTCTTCAATATGTGCACTGGCTTAGTAGTTTATTGACAGGAGACTTTGGTGTTTCGCTTACTTATCGAACAGAAGTGACCGATGTGATTGCAGAT
>JAJUGF010000144.1 GCA_029268495.1 Gracilibacillus sp. | reverse complement strand
ATGAAAGTGTTAAGTGGTGTTTATCCAAATGGAACATATGAAGGGTCCATTATGTTTGAAGGAAAGGAATGTCAATTTAAGGACATAAGGCAAAGTGAAGAATTAGGGATCGTAATTATTCACCAAGAATTAGCTTTAAGTCCCTATTTATCTATTGCAGAAAATATTTTTTTAGGAAATGAACGACAAACAAGAAAAGTAATTGATTGGCATAGAACATTTTCAGAATCAAAAGAATTATTGAATAGAGTCGGATTAAAAGATTCACCAGAAACAGCTGTAATGAACATCGGTGTTGGAAAGCAACAATTAGTAGAAATTGCAAAGGCATTATCTAAAAATGTAAAGCTATTAATCTTAGATGAACCGACAGCTGCATTGAATGAGACAGATAGTGAGAATTTATTAAATCTATTATTAGATTTGAAAGAACAAGGAATCTCTTCCATTCTCATTTCACATAAATTAAATGAAGTATCCAAAGTATCTGATTCCATTACTGTTTTAAGAGATGGACAAACAATTGAAACAATGGATACAAGCGAAGGAAAAGTTTCGGAAGAGCGCATTATTAAAGGGATGGTAGGGCGCGAATTAACAAGTCGTTTTCCTAATAGAGTTCCACAAATCGGAGAAGTATTATTTAAAGTGAAAAATTGGAACGTCTACCATCCTCAACAACATGATCGTAAAATCATCGACAATGTAAATCTACATGTGAAAAAAGGAGAGATAGTAGGAATCGCAGGACTTATGGGTGCAGGTCGAACAGAATTAGCAATGAGTATATTCGGTAAATCGTATGGTGCTAAAATTACTGGTGACTTGTATAAAAACAATCAATTAATTCAAGCAAATACTGTAAGTCAAGCAATTAATGCTGGAATCGCTTATGTGTCTGAAGACCGAAAAACATATGGTCTAAATTTAATTGATGATATAAAACGTAATATTACGATTTCTAATTTAAATCGAATTTCTAAACAATCTGTGATTGATGAGAATAAAGAAATTGTAGAATCACAAAAATTACGTCAACGATTAAATATTAAAACACCATCATTGCAACAAGAAGTTGGGAATTTAAGTGGTGGAAATCAGCAAAAAGTAGTACTTAGTAAATGGATTTTCACAGAACCTGAGGTACTTATTCTAGATGAACCTACTCGTGGAATCGATGTTGGTGCAAAGTTTGAGATTTATACGCAAATAAATGAACTAGCAAGCCAAGGGTTAGCAGTTATCGTTATTTCATCAGAATTACCAGAAGTTCTAGGATTATCTGATCGTATCTATGTAATGAACGAAGGAAAGATAACAGGTGAGTTAACGAAAGATGAAGCGGATCAAGAGAGTGTCATGAGATATATGACAGGAACAGGGGGGGCTATTCATGCAAACAATTATTAATTTGTTCCGTAGCAATATGCGTGAATACGGTATGGTTATCGCATTAGTACTAATAACAGGTTTATTTTTTGTATTATCTGATGGTATTAACTTAACACCATTAAATTTGACAAATTTAATTTTGCAAAATGGATTTATATTAGTATTAGCTGTTGGTATGGTATTAGTTATTATTACTGGAAATATTGATTTATCAGTTGGTTCCGTTGTTGCTATCATCGGAGCGGTTGCAGGTGTATTGATTATAAACAACAATGTTCCAGTATGGTTAGCTGTTATACTTGCATTACTTGCTGGAGCGTTAATTGGTGTATGGCAAGGATTTTGGATTGCATATGTAGGTATTCCGTCATTTATCGTTACATTAGCTGGTATGCTGATTTTTAGAGGGTTAACACTATACTTATTAGATGGGCAATCATTAGCGCCATTTCCCGATTCATTCCAAAAGATAAGTAGTGGTTTCTTACCAGATGTATTTGGTTCGGGTGGATTACATCTTACTACAATCATTCTTTCCATAATATTATCTATTGTATTAGTATATTTAGAATTCAGTAAAAGAAAAACACAAATTGAGTATCAATTCGATGTAGTACCATTATGGGTAACATTAGCGAAATTAGCTGCATTAATTTTTGTGATTAATTGGTTTGCATATCAATTAGCTTTAAATAAAGGGATCCCAACAGTATTAGTCATTGTATTCTTGTTAATTATCATCTACACATTTATTATGAAAAATACAATCATGGGTCGTCACGTATATGCAACAGGTGGAAATAAAAAAGCGGCAGATTTATCAGGTATTAAAACAAAACGAGTAGTATTTTGGGTTTTTGTTAATAATGGTGTACTTGCAGCATTAGCAGGTCTGATGTTTGCAGCTCGTTTAAATTCTGCTACACCTGCAGCAGGAAACATGCTAGAACTAGATGCCATTGCAGCTGTATTCATTGGTGGTGCATCAATGGCAGGTGGTGTCGGTACTGTAATTGGATCAATCGTCGGTGGACTTGTAATGGGTGTAATGAACAATGGTATGTCACTTATTAGCATCGGTATTGATTGGCAACAATTTATTAAAGGTTTGGTTCTTTTAATTGCTGTTGGTTTTGATGTATATAATAAGAGAAAAGGTTAAACAGAATAATAAGCAACTATAATGGCTTCGCATCTTATATAGATGTGAAGCCGTTATTTATGTATTTTGAAAATAAAAAAAGCAGCTCTATATTAAGAAGCTGCAGGTGGTTGTCTTTTCCCTATACCTCTCAAAATAATTGGATGGGAATGTTCGTCATCCTTGTTTAGCAGGATAAGAAGGATGAAAGGAACGAAAGAGATACGGTAAAAAGACTTCAAATAGGTTAATGTGAAAAAGAATGGAATAGTTATTTCCAAACTTTTTACACTACACACACATACCGTTGTGTTTGTACTATTATTGTATTATAACAAAGTGAAAAAATCAATATTTTGTATTAGTACAATTTTCAAAAAATTGTACTAATATATTTAATTCGCTATACTTATTTATGTGAACAACAATAAAAGGGAGTGGCTATAAAATGAAATTTATTGATAATAAAGGTATTACAGATCCACATATCAACTTAGCGATTGAAGAATATGTTTTAAAACAATTTGGAGAAAAAGATTCGTATTTACTCTTTTACATAAATGAGCCTTCCATAATCATAGGGAAGAATCAAAATACAATAGAAGAAATTAACACAAACTATGTAGATGAGAATGGCATCCATGTCGTGCGTCGTCTATCTGGTGGTGGTGCAGTATACCATGATCAAGGTAATTTGAACTTTAGTTTTATAACAAAAGATGATGGGAATAGCTTTCATAATTTTGCTAAATTTACGGAACCAGTTGTAGAAGCATTGCGTGAACTCGGTGTTCCTGCAGAATTAAAAGGACGAAATGATTTAGTAGCAGATGGTAAGAAAATTTCAGGTAATGCACAATTTACTACAAAAGGACGTATGTTCAGTCATGGTACGCTAATGTATGATTCTGAGATTGAGCATGTCGTGAAGTCATTAAAAGTAAAAACAGAGAAAATTGAGTCTAAAGGAATTAAATCAATCCGTAGTCGTGTAACAAATATTTCAGAATTTATGGAAGAAAAATTATCCATGGAAGCATTCAAAGCGCACATTTTAAAGTACATTTTTAATGTGGAGAATTTGGAAGATGTACCTGAATATGTGTTAACAGAAGAGGATTGGGCGAATATTCATCAACTATCTAAAGAAAGATACCAACAATGGGATTGGAATTATGGTAAATCACCAAAGTTTAATATCCAACATTCTCATAAGTTTCCTGCAGGATTAGTAGATGTACGTTTTGATGTACATAAAGGAATAATTGAAAATTGCAATATTTATGGCGACTTCTTTGGTGTTGGTGATGTATCAGAATTAGCAGATGCATTTATCGGTGTTCGTTATGACCGTCAAGCAATTGAAGAAGCATTACAAGATATAGATGTCTCCAAGTATTTAGGTAAAATTTCTAAAGAAGATTTAATACAGTTAGTGTACTGATACAGAGTAATGCTGTCACAATTTATGTGGCAGCATTTTCTAAAATAAGAGAAGGGGTGTATAATGAAAAAAGTTCTGATTAGTTACAGTAGTTATGTTGTGCTGATGTGGTTCTATTTTTATTATTTTTATCCGCTTGATAGTTATAGTGACGCTAGATATGGCGCAATCTCACATTTTATCTATTTTGCACTAATGCCAGTAGAAATTATAATTTTATATAGTATGTATACACATTCGATAAGTTATCTATGGATCACTAAATGGAAGTCATATTTTAGTCAATTTGCGACATTGTCCATCATACTAGTATGTATACATTGGATGAGTCATTTTCCATTTCGGTTGACCTGGTTTTTATTATCAAAAAAAGAAGGTACACGCACACAATCCTTCACTTCATGGATAGGAGAGCAATTAGTATCCCAACTTCTTTTTTTCTGTCTAATATTTTTCCTTATTTATTTGACCAATATATTTATTCGCAAATGGCCAAAAACATGGGGAATAAGATTATGGCTATTCATGTTGCCATTAGCATTTTTTTATGTATTTATCCAACCAATCTGGATTGATCCTTTATTTGATGATTTTCATAAGTTAGACAAATCTCATCATATGTACCAAGCATTATCTCAACAAGTTGACTCGATGGAACTTACCAATGTAGATATGTATATTGTCAACAAAAGTGAGAAAGTCCAAACATATAATGCATATGTGACAGGTGTTTTTGATAATAAGCGTATCGTACTCTGGGATACTATGTTAGATGGTATGGATGAAGCAGAAGTACTATTTATTACAGCGCATGAATTAGGTCATTACATAAAGAAGCATGTTTATATAGGCACAGGATTATATCTTGTCTTGGCACTTCTTGTCTGTTTATTCTTACAATGGCTCACGAACAAATGGCAAGAGAAAAGTCATTTAGAACTTACTATGAAACTCCTACTTGTTATAACTATTCTTCTATTTATTACGAATCCATTGAATCTTTTTGTTTCTAGAGAAATGGAACGTTCAGCAGATCGATTTGCAATTTCACATACAGAAGATTTATCCCCAGCAATACAGTCGTATAAAGAACTAGCAATACAGTCAAAAACAGATATAGATCCAGCAAGTTGGATTCAATTTTTTAAATCTACACATCCTTCTATTCAAGAACGTATAGATAGAATCGAAGAAAAAAAGGGTGAAAAATGAAACAAATGAAAAGGTTATCCGTATAGATAAACAAGAGGTGAATCAAGATGGATGAATTATATCAACAATTAATGATAGAACAAGAGAAAAAATATAAACTAAAACGTTATCTAGAACAAGAGACACAATTGAAAGAACAATTAGAGGAGATGAGAGCACAAGAAAGAAAATGGTATCATCATCTTCAAGAAGAGAAAATCGATGTCGAAAAATTAGAAAGTTTTCATATTGCGAATCTATTTTATCAAGTACTTGGTAAAAAAGAAGAAAAACTTTCAAAAGAAAAAGAAGAGGTAATTAGATCGACATTACGATACGAGGAAGCACAAGCATCTGTAAAAGATATGGAAGAAGAGTTAAAAGAGCTAACTGAAAAAATGAAAGAATTAGGTGATCCAGAAAATCGATACAAAGAACTTTTGCACAGTAAATATGAACGAATCGTACAATTAGATAACGAAGAAGGTAAGAAAGCAACACAATTACTAGAACAATTAGGTCAATTACAAGCAGAAGAAAAAGAAATAAATGAAGCTATTGATGCAGGGTATAAAGTAAATGCATGTTTACAATCTGCAAGTGCTTCTTTAGACGAAGCAAAAAACTGGGGTACTGTGGACATGGTTGGTGGTGGATTAATTTCTACATCTATTAAGCATAGCCATATTGATGATGCAAAGAAATCTACACATGAGGCCCAACGCCTATTAAGAAAATTCTCTAACGAACTATCTGATATTGGACAATCTTTTGACAACCAAATTGAAATCTCAGGTAGCCTAACGTTCGCAGACTATTTCTTGGATGGATTAGTAATGGATTGGTTTGTTCAAGACAAAATCAATCATTCATTAAATGAGGTAGAAGAAATGAAGCAAAAAGTAGCGAATACGATAAGTGAATTAAAAGATTTGAAACAAGATATAGCAAGCCTTGGTGATGCTACGAAAGAAAAGTGGGAAACTGTTATATTGCATGCTTGATAATTGGAAAAGAATGCTACGACACCATTCCAGTCATTACGATTCTAATCTTGCGTTTCCGCTTTTGTATTATCATCTAGCTCAAGCGTCCAGAAACTAGGCGACTTCACGAATCAACTATCAACATAGAAGACTTACCTCATGTGGATACATGAGGTTTAGTCGCACTTGTACTGGTGAGTATAAGTCATCATCGATTCGCAAGCTCATCTTGATTCCTTTACTTCAGTTGATGCGTTCCAGTCACTACGTTTCTAAACGGACGCTTTCGCTTTTGTATTCACTTTTTCTCTATTGTAATTAAGTTTTCTTCGTCTGTTAGATAGAAGTCGAGTGGGGGGCGTTGATCGATAAGCCCTAGTCGTTCTAATT
>JAJUGF010000143.1 GCA_029268495.1 Gracilibacillus sp. | reverse complement strand
TAAGAATTGGTATCTTCAATTCTTTTAGCAGAAAGAAAGTTCCAAGACCTATCAATATATATGAAATAAGATTGTTTTTCTTCATGCATTACCTCCTAGATTAAAATTATTATTATTTTATATTCATTACTTGATAAAGTACTTATAGTATGGTAAAGTATGTACGAATTCATCATTTTAAGAGCATGTAACATCTATTTTATCATAATAATGGAATGACTGTTCATAAATTGATCACGATTTAATAGTAAAAACGTGTTATACTATAAATAAAGATCGTCAATATAACTGTGGTTGAGCGGAAGTTATCATAGAGATAGGCTTTTGTTTTTGGGGGTAGATATTGTGCATATCATAACAGCAGGAATAAATTATAAGACAGCACCTGTTGAAGTGAGAGAAATGCTAGCTTTTCGTGAGGATATGCTTGTCGAAGCAATGACAGAATTAAGTGGACGCAAGAGCATTCTTGAAAATGTAATTATTTCGACATGTAATCGTACGGAAATCTATGCAGTTGTTGATCAACTTCATACAGGTCGATATTATTTAAAACAGTTTTTACATGATTGGTTTGGAGTAGAAACAGAAGTATTCACACCACATTTAATCATTTATGAAAACGAAGCAGCTGTGGAACATTTATTTCGTTTAACTTGTGGTTTAGAGTCCATGATAATGGGAGAAACACAAATACTTGGTCAAGTGAAACAAACATTTTTAGAAGCACAGAAACATACATTAACAGGAACCATTTTTAATGAATTGTTTAAACAAGCAATTACGTTAGGTAAACGAAGTCAAAATGAAACAAACATTAATGAAAATGCTGTTTCTGTTAGTTATGCTGCTGTAGAATTGGCCAAAAAGATTTTCACTGACGTTAGAGATAAACATGTCGTCATTATCGGTGCAGGTAAAATGGGTGAACTTGCAGCGAAGAATTTGTTTGGTTCAGGAATTGAGAAAGTCACTGTAGTCAATCGGACAATGGAAAAAGCAGTACAATTAGCAGCAAAATTTAATGGTGTAGCTAAGTCTATGGAGCAACTCAATGACACATTATTGGATGCAGACATTGTAATCAGTTCAACAGGTTCTGATGGTTATGTCATTACAAAGGAAAGTTATGAGTTAATTGAACGAAAACGAAAAGGTAGACCATTGTTTTTTGTAGATATTGCAGTTCCAAGAGATTTAGATCCGGAGTTGGATCATTATGAACATGTTTTTTTGTATGATATCGATGACTTACAAAATGTAGTTGATGCGAATTTAGAAGCGAGAAGACAAGCTGCAGAGCAAATTGGTATATGGATTGAGGCCGAAATTATTTCATTTCATACATGGCTTCAAACATTAGGTGTTGTTCCAATTATCACTGCATTAAGAGAACAAGCATTGCAAATTCAGCAAGATACAATGGAAAGTATTGAGCGTAAAATGCCGAATTTAACAGATAGAGAACGAAAAGTGTTAAATAAGCATACAAAAAGTATTGTTAATCAATTGTTGAAAAATCCGATATTACAAGCAAAAGAATTAGCTGGGAAACCGAATGCGAATGAAGCATTAGAATTGTTTAAACAAATATTTGATTTAGAGGATATAGTTGAACAAGAACAATCAGTAGACAAGGTTATTACATTCGAAAAATATAAAAAACTTAAAAATGTATCAACACATTAAAAGGATGGTATTTCCTTTATGGATGCAGGAAGACTTCTATTTGAGAGTATTCTTATAATTTATGCAGTAAGTGTCATTTTTTATTTTATAGATTTTTTATTCCATAACCGGAAAGCGAATCGTGTCGCTTTCTGGTTGCTTAGTATGGTTTGGGTTATTCAAACCATTTTTTTATTAACGGAAATAATTACTACAGCATCTTTACCAATTCAAACATTTAATGATGGATTGTATACCTATACTTGGATTATTGTTACATTTTCACTTATTATACATCGGTTCTTCCAGCTGGAGTTCTTTATGTTTTTTATGAGTGTTTTTGGCTTTTTATTTATGTTAATCCATTCATTACGGTCATTTCAAATTAATGATAGTAGTCAAATACCTGTCATGTTAAATGAATGGCTATATGCACATATTGTCCTTGCGCTTATTTCGTATGGTTTGTTTACGATATCATTTGTCCTTGCGTTATTGTATTTAATGCAATATCGATTCTTAAAAGCAAAAAAAGGATATAAATGGTTACCACGTTTTCGTGATTTAGAGGGCATAGAAAAGCGTGCATTCCAATTGATTGTCCTCGCAGAACCGTTGTTATTAATTTCAATTATATTAGGTGTCGTGTGGGCATATATGACAAATACTACGTTTTATTGGTATGATAGTAAAACAGTTGGTTCTATACTTGTATTTCTTATTTACGGCATGTATTTATACAGCAGAACCAGAGGAAACTATCGAGGTAGACCAATATTATTATTGAATGTAATAGCATTTTGTTTATTATTAATTAATTTTTTTTTATTTAACACATTATCGAATTTTCATGTATAGATAGAGAGGGGTTAAGACAATGCGAAAAATCATCGTAGGATCAAGAAAAAGTAATTTAGCATTAACACAATCCAAATGGGTGATTGATCAACTGAAGAAACACGTTGGTGATCGATATGAATTTGAAATAAAGAAGATTGTAACAAAAGGTGACCAAATACTAGATGTGACTTTATCTAAAGTTGGAGGAAAAGGGCTTTTTGTAAAAGAAATTGAGAAAGCGATGTATGATAAGGAAATTGATTTTGCTGTACATAGTATGAAAGATATGCCAGCAGTCATGCCAGATGGTTTAATGATTGGCTCCATCCCAATTCGGGAAGACCACCGTGATGCATTTATATCTAATCAACATGTGAAATTGGTTGATTTACCGAGTGGTGCGATTGTTGGGACAAGCAGTTTACGCCGCGGATCACAAATATTGGCACAACGTCCGGATCTACAAATTCAATGGATTAGAGGAAATATCGAAACAAGACTCAGAAAATTACGTGAAGAGAACTTTGATGCGATTATTCTTGCAGCAGCAGGGATGAAAAGAATGGATTGGGATGAGTCCATTGTTACGGAATACTTAGAGCCTGAGATTTGTGTACCAGCCGTAGGACAAGGAGCACTTGCAATCGAATGTCGCGAAGAAGATACAGAATTGATTGAATTACTTCAATTAATTAATGATGCATATACAGAACGAACGGTTACGGCTGAACGAACTTTTCTACATTTATTAAATGGTGGATGTCAAGTTCCTATTGGTGGCTATGCATACTTGGATGGAGAGACTGTTGTGTTAACAGCACTTGTAGCTAGTGGGGACGGAAAGACTGTGTTAAAAGAGGTAGTAAAAGGAACAGATCCAGTCTCTGTTGGTAAAGAAGCTGCAGATAGATTAATTTCACTTGGAGCGATGAAACTAGTGAATGAAGCAAAAGAAGCGAATGGGGAACAATGAGCCATTCGCTTGCTGAAAAAAGGATTTTAATTACTAGAGAGAAAGCTCAAGCGAGGAAATTAATTCAATTAGTTCGTGATACAGGTGCAATCCCATGTGTCGCACCAATGATCCGTTTTGAACCGATTCCATTAACAACTACGAAAAAAGAATATATGGAATTGAGTAAGCAGCAATGGCTTTTCTTCACTAGTGCAAATACAGTACGCTTTTTTAATCAGGATATTAAGAAGTTGGGAATAGAAGTACCCCATTTGATTGCTTCTGTAGGTGAAAAAACAACGAAAGCACTTCTCAATTTAGGATACAAAGTCGATTTTCAACCATCTATTTTTCAAGGATCTGTCATGGTTGAAGAATTTGTACAGAGATATGGAACATCAATAAATGTAACGATTGTTAGTGGGGAAAGTGCACGTGAAGAAATCCCTTCATTGCTAACAAAATACAGTGTACCATTTACCCAATTGAAAATTTATCGTACGATTGAAAATAAAGAGAGTGAACGGCTACTTAATAGCCATTTAAAGACTGGTATAGATATTTGTTTTTTTACAAGTCCATCTACTGTCCATGCATGTGTTCAATTAGCTAAGAATATGTATTTAAACAAGTTGAAAGAAACATGCTTATGTATAGCAATAGGTGAAACTACAGCAACTAGTTTATTGGAATGTGGTTTTAAAAAAGTTACATATCCGAAAAAATATACAATGGAAGAAATGGTGGAGTGTGCAAAAAAGTATGTAGAGGAAGGTGTGTAGAATGACAACATTTAAACGTCATCGAAGATTAAGAAATTCTGCTACAATGCGAAATTTGATTAGAGAAACAGAACTGAAAGTGAATGATCTAGTTTACCCATTGTTTATTGTAGAAGGAGAAAATATTAGAAATGAAGTAAAATCAATGCCAGGTGTATTTCAGATTTCTTTAGATTATTTAAATCAAGAAATTGAGGAATTACTTCAATTAGGTATCCCATCCGTATTACTTTTCGGGATTCCAAAAGAAAAAGATGAAGTAGGTTCAGGTGCATATGATGAAAATGGAATTGTACAACAAGCCATTCGACAAATAAAAAGTCAAACAAATGATTTATTAGTTATTGCAGATACTTGTTTATGTGAGTATACGTCACATGGTCACTGTGGTGTCATTAAAGATAATGACGTTGATAATGATCAATCATTACCATTACATGTGAAGACAGCAGTCACGCAAGCGCAGGCCGGTGCGGATATTATTGCACCATCTAACATGATGGATGGCTTTGTCAAAGAGATACGCGAAGGATTAGATGAAGCTGGTTTTACTCATATTCCAGTAATGTCCTATGCTGTTAAATATGCGTCTAGCTTCTATGGACCATTCCGTGATGCAGCAGATAGTACACCTCAATTTGGCGATCGTAAGACTTATCAAATGGATCCTGCAAATAGATTAGAAGCATTACGTGAAGCAAAATCTGATATCGAAGAAGGTGCGGACTTTTTAATTGTAAAACCAGCATTATCCTATATGGACATCATTCGTGAGGTGAAGAATCAGCATCCTGTCCCTGTTGTTGCTTATAATGTAAGTGGAGAATATTCCATGGTCAAAGCAGCTAGTTTAAATGGGTGGATTGATGAAAAAGCAGTAGTATTAGAGAAACTAACTAGCATGAAACGCGCAGGTGCAGATATTATTATCACTTATTTTGCTAAAGATGTTGCAAGATGGTTACAACAATAATGATCGGGAGGAATGAATGTGGTGTCATATCAGAAATCAATCGATGCATATAAAGAGTCTGTACAACTTCTTCCAGGGGGAGTGAATTCTCCTGTTCGTGCATTCAAGTCTGTTGGAATGAACCCAATTTTTATGGAACACGGAAAGGGATCAAAAATATATGATATTGATGGAAATGAATATATTGATTATGTTTTAAGTTGGGGTCCACTTATTTTAGGACATGCGAATGATCATGTTGTGTCAAAATTAAAAGAAGTAGTTGAAAAAGGAACAAGTTTTGGTGCACCAACACTTCTTGAATCAGAGTTAGCGCAACTTGTTATTGATCGCGTTCCTTCAATTGAAATGGTTCGCATGGTGAATTCAGGTACAGAAGCGACGATGAGTGCATTACGACTTGCGAGAGGGTATACTGGACGTAATAAAATTTTAAAATTTGAAGGAAATTATCATGGACATGGAGATTCTTTGTTAATAAAAGCAGGTTCAGGTGTCGCAACACTCGGATTACCTGATAGCCCTGGAGTGCCTGAAAGTGTTGCGAAACATACGATTACTGTACCGTACAATGATATAGATAGTGTGAAGTATGCGTTTGAACAATATGGTTCGGATATTGCTGCAATTATTGTAGAGCCTGTATCAGGAAATATGGGAGTTGTACCACCGCAGAGTGATTTCTTACAATCTTTAAGAACAATTACGACAGAATATGGTAGTCTACTCATTTTTGATGAAGTAATGACTGGTTTTCGTGTCGGTTACAATTGTGCACAAGGACATTTCGGTGTGATTCCAGATTTAACTTGTTTAGGTAAAGTGATCGGTGGTGGACTTCCGGTAGGGGCATATGGTGGAAAACGCGAAATTATGGAAAGAATTGCACCAGTTGGGGATATCTATCAAGCGGGTACATTATCAGGAAATCCTCTTGCAATGACTGCAGGTTTAGAAACATTGAAACAAATGACGAAAGAAGCCTACGAAAAAATCAATGAAAAAGTGGATCGTTTAGTGGCAGGCTATCGCAATGCGGCTGGTTTATATCAAATTCCATTACATATTAATCGTGCTGGTTCCATGGTTGGTGTATTTTTCACGAATGAGCCTGTAAACAATTATGAGACATCTCAAGCATCTGATACAGAAATGTTTGCACAGTACTATCGTTTAATGGCAGAACAAGGTGTTTTTTTACCACCATCCCAATTCGAAGGATTATTCTTATCTACTGCACATAGTGATGAGGATATTGACAAAACAATTGATGCAGTAAATAAGGCATTTGAGACAATAGCTAAGAAATAATTAATCATCGATTTGTATCTACTTTATAGGTACAGGTCG
>JAJUGF010000142.1 GCA_029268495.1 Gracilibacillus sp. | reverse complement strand
TAGGTGATAAAGTTGTTGTTACGTATAGTGTAGTTGCAGAATCATATCCCGGACAAAGTACTGCAATGAAGATGGAAAAGGTCAAAAATGAAAATTAATAAATCAGCCTGTTCTTCTGCAAATTGAGAAAGAACAGGCTCTTTGTTTGATTATCCGTGCATTTTAGTAGCAACATCCACGACACGTTTTGCTTGATGTTTGACAGCTGCTTCCACATCTTCAACGAGTGTTCCATCAGGTGCTTGTGTAACACTTGTACCATATGGATTACCACCTGCGCCAAAAGTAACAGAATCCGTATAACCTGGTGGTACGATAATTGCACCCCAGTGCATCATTGTAGTATAGAAGTTAAGTAATGTTGCCTCTTGACCACCATGTGGATTAGAAGCAGAGGACATTGCGGTAACTACTTTGTTCGCTGTCTTACCTGATGCCCAAAGCCCACCTTGCATATCGATGAATTGTTTCATTTGTGATGGAACATTCCCGAATCTAGTTGGCATACTAAAGATAATCGCATCTGCCCATTCTATATCATCAGATGTCGCAACAGGAACATCCATCGTCTCCTCTAAATGTTGTTTCCATGCTTCATTTGAATGGATTGCAGCTTCTGGTGCTGTTTCTTGCACACGTACTACTTTTACTTCTGCACCAGCTTCTTCTGCTGCTTCTTTTGCCCAATTAGCAAGTGTATAATTTGTACCTGTTGAGCTGTAATAGATAACTGCAACTTTTGTCATTAAAAAAAACTCCCTTTCCACTAACTGTACACATATATTATCGTCTCTTGAAAAGATAAAAATATACATTATCTCAAATTCAAGATATTTACCATCATACCTATTCATTTCACTGAAAGCGAATGAAATGCTTATAAAATACTTGAACATTTTGTTGATATGTGTCAAAGTATTGGTATACAACTTTATAAGTGGAATGTAGGGGGACTGGTGTGGCCAGTTGAGATTGTGTCCTTAATAGATACTGACCCTTAGAACCTGATCTGGCTAGCACCAGCGTAGGGAACATATGGATAGTAATTATAACTATATGCGCTCTAGACTGATGTCTAGAGCTTATTTTTATGCGTAAAAAAATATACTATACATATTTTTAAAAATATTAGGGGGATTTTAAATGAAAAAAATATTTTATCTATTGATTATTACGATTGCCGTGCTTTCTGCATGTAGTAATGATGGAGAAACACAAACTGAAGAAGATGCTGATTTAGAGAAAGTAACATTAGTGCTAGATTGGACTCCGAATACAAATCATACAGGTCTATATGTAGCAAAGGAGAAAGGATACTTTGAGGAACAAGGGTTAGATGTCGAAATTATCTTACCTGGAGAAGCTGGTGCAGATCAAACGGTTGCATCAGGAAAAGCTGAATTTGGTATCAGCGCGCAAGAAGCAGTAACAGAGGCGCGGGTGCAAGACATTCCGATTGTGTCCATTGCTGCAATTATTCAACACAATACATCTGGATTTGCAGCACCTACTGAAAAAGGAATTCAATCACCAAAAGACTTTGTTGGAAAAACATATGGTGGTTGGGGTGCGCCAGTAGAAGCAGCTGTGATTGACTCACTTATGAAACAAGAAGGCACATCTGTGGAGGACGTATCGATTATCAATATGGGAAATACAGATTTCTTTACAGCAGTGGAACGTGATATCGATTTTGCTTGGATTTACTATGGATGGACAGGTATTGAAGCAGAATTGCGAGGGGTAGAATTAGATATGCTCTATTTAACAGATTACTCTGAGAAGTTAGACTACTACACACCAGTAATCACGACAAACGAAGAAATGATTGAGGAAAATCCGGAGACCGTTCGTAAGTTATTACAAGCTGTGTCGGAAGGCTATGAATTTGCAATAAATCAACCAACAGAAGCAGCGGACATATTAATTGAGGCAGTTCCAGATTTGGACTCTGAATTAGTGAAGGCAAGTCAGGAATGGTTAGCGTCAAAATATATAGACGATGCCGAAAAGTGGGGAATACAAAGTAAATCCGTGTGGCAAAATTATGCGACGTGGATGTTTGATAATGGTTTATTAGACAAAGAACTAGATGTACAACAAGCATTTACAAATGAATTTTTACCAGAGGAGGAGTAATGAATGGCACAAGCATTAGTAAGTATTCAAATCATTCCTAAAACACCAAATGGAGAAGATGTGATTCCATATGTTGATAAGGCAATCGAAATAATTCAAAATGCCGGTGTAAAGTATAAAGTTGGTCCATTGGAAACGACAATGGAAGGGGAATTATCTCAGTTACTTCACGTTGTAGAACAAATGAATATAAAAATGTTAGAACTAGGTTGTCCAAGTAATATTTCTCAAATAAAAGTTTATACAAGAGCAGATCAACAAGCATCGATGGATGACTTAACTGCAAAATACGATTAATACCGAATAGATGGAGGTGCTTGCCGATGATCAAGCGAGTAACATCACCAGTTCTGCTCATTATGTTCATGATAGTATTGTGGGAAGTAAGTACACGCGTACTAGAAATTCCTAAATGGATCTTACCTGCTCCTACCAACATCTTATTGGAAGCATATGAGAATTGGTCTAATTATGAACATCATATCTATGCAACAGTAAAATTAGCGACAATTGGATTTTTTGCAAGCATTACAATCGGCTTTGTTATTGCGATGATTTTACACTTGTTACCAAAATGGAAAGAAGCGTTGTATCCACTTCTTATTGTGTCACAAAATATTCCAATCATTGTCCTTGCACCTTTATTAGTCATTTGGTTTGGATTTGGAATAACACCAAAGCTTTTAATTATTATACTTGTCTGCTTTTTCCCGATTGCCGTCGCCACAATTGACGGGTTAAAACAGACAAGCCCAGAACTGATTCATTATATGAAAATGGCAGGTGCGAATAAGAAGCAAATTTTTCTAAAGCTTGAATTACCATATGCATTACCTGCAATCTTTTCTGGGCTAAAAATTTCAGCAACATATAGTGTGATGGGTGCAGTGATTTCTGAGTGGTTGGGTGCAAATGAAGGAATAGGAGTATACATGACATTAGCTTCCTCTTCTTTTAGAACAGACCGAGTGTTTGTAGCGATATTGTTTATTATGTTATTATGCTTTGTTTATTTCACGATTATTCTTTTATTAGAAAGACACTTCCTTAAATGGAGAAGGGAGGAGCACCAATGAGTACACTCGACATCAAGCAAGTATCTAAGCAATTCGGAGACAAGCAAATACTGAACAAATTAGACTTGGAAGTGCATGAGGGTGAATTTGTCGCTTTATTAGGTCCTTCAGGAAGTGGAAAAAGTACGATATTTCATATGATTGGTGGACTTTTTACACCAGATGAGGGTTCGATTTATATTGATAATAAGGAGATAACTGGTAAGCGTGGTTCGATTAGTTATATGCCACAAACTCCTTCTCTTTTTCCGTGGCGAACTATTCTTGACAATGTATTATTGTCACAAGAGATAAATGGAAAGCCTGACAAGCAAAAAGCAATCAAAATGTTAGAGCGGGCAGGTCTAATCGACTATCAACATGCATTTCCGCATCAATTATCTGGTGGGATGCGTCAACGAGTGGCATTTGTTCGTAGTTTATTAAGTCCACAATCATTTATTTGTTTAGATGAGCCCTTTTCGGCTCTAGATGAACTGACAAGATTAGATATGCAAAATTGGCTGTTATCTATATGGGAAGAAGAGCGGCCAAGCGTCTTATTCGTGACACATAATATAGAAGAAGCGATCTATTTATCTGATCGTATTGTCGTATTAGGCGAACAAGAAAAGCGTATTATTCATGAACAAGAAGTACCGTTTAAAAGACCAAGAAAAGAATCCATCACATTAACAGAAGAATTCTTAGCAAGTAAGAAAAATATCTACAAAAAGTTAAGGAGAATAAGTCATGTATGATGCACATATTCATTTAGATTGGTATCCTGACGAAGAACAAGATGCAATCATACAAGACTTAAAAAAACAATGTATAAAGGGAGTTGTTGCTGTATCCAGTGATTTGATTTCATGTAAAAAAGTTCTGGAATTATCGAATAAAACAGCAAATATATTTCCTGCTTTAGGATGGCATCCTGAACAACCATTACCTAGTCAGATAGAATTAAATGCAATTATGAATCTTATTAGGAAACATCATAAGGAAATCGTTGCAATCGGCGAAGTAGGGTTACCATATTATTTAAAGCAAGAGAATTCGTCTATCCAATTATCTGATTATAAAAGAATTATTTCTGAATTTTTTCAATTAGCAAAGCAATATGAACTACCGATTGTATTGCATGCTATTTATGAAGATGCAACAGTTATTTGTGATTTGTTAGAAAAATTTGACGTAAAAAAGGCGCATTTCCATTGGTTTAAAGGAAGTAAGGACATCATGAAACGCATGATACAACGTGGCTATAGAATATCTATTACCCCTGATTGTATGTATGAAGAAGAGATAAAGGAAATCGTTGCTTTTTATCCGTTGGAACTTATGATGGTAGAGACAGACGGACCATGGCAATTTGAAGGGCCATATCGAGAGAAAAGTACACATCCATATATGATTAAAGATGTAATAGCTCAGATTGCACGAATAAAGAAAATAGAGAGAGAAGTTGTTATAGATACAGTTACAAGAAATACAGAGGAATTTTACAAGCTTAATTAAGGTTAAAAAATGTGCAAGAAGGATGGCTATACGTCCTTCTTGCACGTTTTTACTCTTTCTTATGTTTCGCAAGCAACACCGTCTTTGTCGCCATCCATTTGTTCTCGATATCCTGCATCACCTTTGTGTAATGGTGTCACACCTGCTTGATGTGCTTCTGTACAGTTATTATAGTAAATCGTATCATTTGATTCATTAGAACTTGGTGAATCTATTGTATCTTCAGAAGTGTAAGAAATGGAGAAGCCTTTATCAGTTACATAGTTTTCCACTTCCCATATACCAATTTGTTGATCCCTAGCTTTTTTTTCCGCTTCTTTAAATTGTTCTTGATACGTATATGGTGGGTCATACTCATAAGCATAACGGGCATAACCATTCTCTAACAATAATTGATTGAAGTTTTGACCATCTACCCATATATATGCAAGTAAACGATCATATTTATCACGTTTAGGACCATCAAATTCTAGTTCGATTTGTTTATTTGATAGCATTTTTTCAGCATAATTAGATGCTTCTGGCCCTAGTAGTTGTACTGGTAAATCAGGATGCTTTGTTTCAGGTGTGTCGACTAATAATAAGCGTACCGTTTCTTTTTTTTGATTGAATTCAATTTGTACCGTATCCCCGTCGACTACGCGTACGACTTCTGCTTTTGTACGATTGCTTTCTACATCTACATTAGATTCTTCTTGATTGGAACTTGTCGGTGTTTCTTGTGTGTCACTTAATTCCGTTAATGTTCCTGTTCCGCATCCAGTTAGAACAAATAAAAGAATGAGGAAAGTCAGTAAACGATTTTTTAACATGATGAAGGTACCTCCTGCTGCTTAAAACAATGATACTCCATAGTTTACTATATGAACGGAATTATGAAAAGAAGCTAGTTATGTCTTTGTTTCTTTACTTTCAAACATTTGCATTGCAATGTATAGTAAGACACAAAACGAAAGGGCTAGAGAACTCCAACCGAGTGTCTGTTGTTCAATAACTAAATAATTGTTACAAATTTGTTCATCAATCCATATATAAATAAATCCAAGGCCTAATAACGAAAAAAATAAATACAGAAAAAATAGAAATTGATAGATTTTTTTTAACTTAGGAAAGCTATCTCGTAAAGGTACTCCAACTAATAATGATAAACTTATAAATTTAAAAAGTTCTATATGTGGATAGACTAACGCATCATCCATAGCACGAGGCATTTGCCAATACGTCCAAATTAGAATGACTAAAAGAATACCTGGTAAACCAGTACAATTGTATTTCCTAAAAAAGTTAGGAAATGTTTGTTGGAAGAATGGTGCGATGAGAAAACCTGCAAATACGATTAACGGCATTTGTGTATGCATATGAAAAATCATCATCGATTCGAGCAATGAACGAACAGGAGCAAGTGCTAGAAGAATAAACAGGACAAGGCCATATTTTGCTTGTTTCAAGATTGCTCCCCCTCTATCAAAGTTGTAATTCTCTCAACAGCACTATCAATATCTGTATAATCTAATACATCAATTAACTCTTTAGATGAATCTATTAAATAAAAGGCTGTGTTATGTTGGAAATTGCCATACTCATCAGGTATGACAATTACACCAAGTGTATCTAATAGGTGAGTAAGTTCGTTTTCATTTGGTACTCTTGCCATGCGCCATGTTTCTCCGTCACTATTAAAATAAGATTGATATTTCGTTAAAGTATCAGGATCATCTGTTTTTGTATCAAAACTAATGCTTAAAAAACGAATGTTGCGATAAATATATTCACTTGGTAATTGTTCATAGACCTTTTGCATATTTCGTTCTAATTGTGGACAAACAGTACCACAATTTGTATACATAAATGTGACAAATAACAAACGATCTTCTTGGAATGAATCAAGAGGATAT
>JAJUGF010000141.1 GCA_029268495.1 Gracilibacillus sp. | reverse complement strand
TGGTTTTCATTTAAGATATCTGTAGCAAGAAATACAGTACCATACATGATATTACCTAATGTAGCAGTTAAGCCAAACATTTCTACTGTTTTTAACACTTGGATATTTGCAATAACTGTCGACATTCCAATCCAAACAAACAACCCAGCTTTTCCGAACATTCTGTACATTACTAATAATATAGAAAAGTTCAAAATAGCAAATAGGATCCATAATAATTCATTTGACATCTATATCTGTCCTTTCTTTTTATCTGTCACAATTATTTAAAATAACATAAATTATCAGAAAATGTAAGTGATTTTATCTAAATTGTCCTTTGGAACACAGAAAAAAAGCATCCGTTATTTTCACATAACGGATGCTTTCTATCGATCAGGATATTATTCATACTAGTTATTGAAAGAGATTTAGTCAATATGCTATTTTATTTATATAGTTCTTGACGTACTGGAGGAGAAATAATTGGGTATTAGAATAGGATTAACAGGTTGGGGGGACCATCCACATTTATATCAAACACAACAACAAAAAAATAAACTAGTTACATATAGCTCCCATTTTCCTACAGTTGAAATTGACAGTTCTTTTTATGCCATACATGAACAAGAACGATATGCAAATTGGGTAAAACAAACCCCAGAAAACTTTACATTTGTTATTAAAGCATGGAAGACAATGACGGGACATGACCGTTTGTCACTAACAAACAAAGAGATGAAAGATATAACGTATGCATACAAAAAATCAATTTTGCCAGTAGTAGAAAGTAACAAATTAACGGCAATATTGATGCAATTTCCGCCATGGTTTGATCTTACTAGTCGAAATATGAATAAAATTAAAAAATTACGATCATGGCTTGGGGATTTGCCTGTAGCGATTGAATTTCGTAATCGCACATGGTTTTCTCCGAGAGAAAAAGAAACATTACAATTTCTAATAAATGAACAGTGCATTCATGTTATTTGTGATGAACCGAATGCAGGTATTGGTTCAATCCCTGCAGTTATTGCTAATACAAATGATAAAGTGATAGTACGCTTTCACGGTCGCAACGTGTATGGATGGAATAACCACGGTCAATCAAATTGGAGAGAAGTAAGATTTTTGTATCGTTATAATGAACAAGAATTAAGAGAATGGGTAACACATATCAGAGATTTAGAGAAAAAGGCGAAAGAAGTGACAATATTGTTCAACAATAATTCAGGTGGGGATGCATATGATAACGCTAAGCAACTTATCGATATGTTAAATATTACATATACAGATTTGCATCCGAAGCAAATGAATTTATTTGATGATTCTTTATTTTAAGCTTACTCGCTTAGCACCAATATAACTATTCGACCAATAGTTTTCATCTAATGAACTAATTGTCACACCATTAGTAGCATCTGCATGGATAAATTGGTTATTACCAATATATATTCCTGCATGTGATGGACCAGGCTTATATGTCTCAAAGAAAATAAGATCACCAATGCTCGGCGTATCAAGTTGTATCGTGGCATTCCACATTTCATTTACTGTTCGAGGTAACTGTACACCATTTTGCTTGTAAACATATTGGATAAAACCACTACAATCAAAACCAGCTGATGTTGTTCCGCCCCATACATATGGGACACCTTGTAACTCTTTAGCAGTGGAGATAAATAGATTCATATCTGTTGTGGGAGGAGAGACTACCGTAATGTTTTTCGCTTTTTTTTGTGGTTTGATTTGTTCGTCATTTGTTGTAATATTCGTTGACAGTGTCATTGGTTCCACTACTTCTAAATGTGTCGGTGGTTTCTCGATATGGACCACCTTTAATCCACTGTCTTCTTTATACCTTGTTAATGCATGATCTGTTATGGGACCGTATATGCTGTCTAATGTCGCTTCATAAAATCCGAAATAATGTAATGCTTCTTGTATTTTAAATATTTCTTCAGATTTTTCTCCATAAGAAAAATCTACATCTTGTTCAAGTATTTTCTCATATAAATCTATTTCTACAGAGATGATTTTTTGTTTTGTTGGTACATCCACCTGTCCATTCATTTCTAGGTCGTGATTGTCTTGAAATTTTTTTATCGCATATTCAGTTAGTATTCCAAACTCGCCATCAACTGATGAATCATAATAAGAGAGTTTTTGCAATTTGGTTTGTAACATCTTAACAACTTCATGATGCATGCCATATTCCATGTTCGTTTGTTCGAATATTTCTTGTTGTAATATGGGATATGCTTCAACATAATAGGAGAATGGATGGCTAAACGCAAAGCTATATGCGACGGAGTGCTTGACAATTTGTGATAGGTGACTGTGTGAAAACATAAAAAGCCCTCCTCTTGATTAATACTTAACAAATATGTATGCTTAAACAAATAGATTATGTAAGTGTATATAAAAATGTTACTAAAATGTAATATGAAAGGTATGATAATATGAGTAAAAGTGAACAACAATATTTAAATTTATGTAATAAGGTGTTACTAGAAGGTTCTGAACGTGATGATCGAACGAATACAGGAACAATCTCCATATTTGGCCATCAAATGAGGTTTGATTTACAAGAAGGATTCCCATTATTAACAACAAAAAAAGTCCCATTCCATTTAATTGTTAGCGAATTACTATGGTTTATTAAAGGAGATACCAATATTCGTTTCTTATTAGAAAATAATAACCATATTTGGAACGAATGGGCATTCAAGAAATGGGTTGAAAGTGAATCGTATCAGGGTCCTGATATGACTGATTTTGGTAATAGAATTTTAGTCGATGAAGAATTTAAAGAAGTATACATAAAGGAAATGAATACATTTGTTGATGCTGTGCTTCATGATGATGCATTCGCAAAGAAATACGGAGACTTAGGATCTGTATATGGTTCTCAGTGGCGTCAATGGAAAACATCTAATGGTCAAACAATTGATCAATTAAAAGATGTGATTCATGCAATTAAGACAAACCCAAGTTCTAGAAGACATATTGTAACAGCATGGAATCCTGAGGATGTGCCAAGTAATATGGCATTACCTCCATGTCACACTATGTTTCAATTTTATGTTTCTGATGGTAAGTTAAGCTGTCAATTATATCAACGTAGCGGGGATATTTTTCTTGGTGTGCCATTTAACATTGCTAGTTATGCATTGCTTACTTGTTTAATTGCAAAAGAATGTGGCCTTCAACCTGGAGAGTTTGTTCATACATTGGGTGATGCCCATATTTATAAGAACCATATCGACCAAGTGAAATTACAATTAGAAAGAGAACCGAAAGCATTACCTAAATTAATATTAAGAGATTTCGATTCCATATTTGATGTTGGAATGGATGACATTCAATTAGATCATTACGAGCCACACCCACCAATCAAAGCACCAATAGCTGTGTAGAAGGAGTGAAACAGTATGTTGTCATTAATATTTGCAATGGATCAAAATCGAGTAATCGGCAAGGACAATCAATTACCATGGCATTTACCTAACGATTTGAAATTTTTTAAAGAAAAAACGATACATCACAAGATAATTATGGGACGTAAAACATATGAATCGATGGGTGGTGCATTACCAAAAAGAGAGAATATCGTGCTTACAAGAGACGCCCAGTTTGCAAATGATGATTGTAAAGTTATTCATGATATCGATTCAATCCACCAATTACAACAGGAGAATCCAGAAGAAGAGATATTTATAATAGGTGGCGTAGAGATATTTAAGCAAGTTTTATCTTTTGCTGATCGAATTTATATGACTAAGATACATGCAGAATTTGATGGTGACACATTTTTCCCACTTTTAAATGAAGATGAATGGATGATTACATCTAAAACAGATGGAATGGTAGATGAGAAAAATAAATATCCTCACACATTTATTCAATTAGAAAGAAAAAACTGTTAAAAATCGAAAATCAACAAGACAAGTTGATAGAAAAGTGATACTATAATGGAGACAGATTGATAAATAAAGGTGGTAGTATTCTATGTTATCAGGAATAGGAATTCCAGGATTAATATTAATTCTAATTATTGCATTAGTAATCTTCGGACCGAAAAAATTACCTGAGATTGGTAAAGCAACAGGAGAAACGCTAAGAGAATTCAAGAAATCTGCAAGAGATTTAACTGATGAAGATGTAGATAAGCAACAACCATAATGTAATTGTAAATGAAGGTGGAATAAATATGTTATCAAATATTGGGTTTCCAGGATTAATTCTAATTTTAATTATTGCTCTTGTTATTTTTGGACCTTCTAAACTGCCGGAAATTGGTAAGGCTGTAGGTACTTCATTAAAAGAATTTAAAAAAGCAACAAAAGACATTATGAGTGATGATAATGATGAGCAAAAGAAACCTTAAAGGTGTAAAAGAATCCCTTTTACATCTTTTTTCACGTTAATTTTTAGTAGCTTGTAAATGAAGGAGAATCGCATATGAAAGAGAAAGAAGCGAAAAAACAACATAGCGAGAAAGAAATGGGTTATTTAGATCATTTTGCAGAATTAAGGAACCGTTTGTTACTTACAGCAGTTGTTTTCATACTGTTTTTCATATTAGGTCTTTATTTTGTTAATGATATACGCGATTTCTTCTTAAAGCATATTGATATTACGTTAAATTTAATCTCTCCAGAAGAAATTATTTGGATCATATTTACGATTGCCTTTATTGTTGCGATTACTGGTACCTTACCTTTTTTCTGTGTGCAATTATGGCTATTTGTTAAACCAGGATTAACTCCAAAAGAACGTCGTGTTTCTGCAAGTTATATACCAGTCATTTTCATATTGTTTATAACCGGATTGTCATTTGGTTATGTCATTTTTATAAAACTCATTTTACCATTTGTTTTATCTTTAAATGATGGTATGTTTGATACAATGTTTACAGTAGAAAACTACTTCCGCTTTATATTTAGAGTTACACTTCCTTTTGCAATATTTTTTGAAGTGCCTGTAATTACAATGTTCTTAACTAGTCTAGGAATGGTTACACCTAGTTTTTTAATAAAAACGCGTAAATATGCTTATTTTATTTTAATTATTATTGGTACAATGATTTCGCCACCTGATTTTATTTTACAAATTGTTGTCGCTATTCCGTTAATTATTTTATATGAAATAAGTATATCACTTTCAAAAATAGTGTATCGCAAACGAAAATTAAAACATAATCAATTCATGGAAGAGTCAAATTAGAAAGGGATTTGGAATATGAAATCTTTTCATCAATATATGATGCGATATCGTGGAAATAAACATGTGAATAACGAAAAAAAGTTAGCAGAGTGGATGTTTCATGACCATGATTTTCCGAAATATTCTACTGATTATGATGAGATTAGTAGTTATTTAGAGTGGAATATCCCTTTTTCAGAAGCGATTAGCACATTCGACAAGTGCTTTGAACAATATTTAGAAGATAATTGACCATGAGTAGAACATTCACTCATGGTTTTTATTATTTCTAAAAACGAACATACGTTCATAACTCGATAGACAAGCATTTTTTCTACCTGTATAATAGAATGGAAAGAAAAGATAGTGAGGATGAGAAAAGTGAAAATATTACATACTGCAGATTGGCATTTAGGCAAAATAGTACATGGAGTTCATATGACAGAAGACCAACAATATATTTTAGACCAATTAATAGAAATAATAAAAAAAGAAAAACCAGACTGTATTATTATAGCTGGAGACTTATATGATCGATCTGTTCCTCCAAAAGAAGCGGTAGAATTATTAAATCATACATTAACAGAAATTTGTACAAAACTGAATATACCAACTCTTGCAATTGCAGGTAATCATGACAGTCCAGATCGATTAGGATTTGGAGCATCCTTATTTCGTTCTCAGCAATTATATTTACATACAACCATAGAACAGGCTTTTGATCCAATCATTCTTTCTGATGAGTATGGAGAAATCCATTTTTACTTACTTCCATATTTAGAACCTAGCAATGTTAGAGACTATTTTCAGGATGATGATATCCTAACTCATCAGCATGCGATGACTAGAATTATCGAACAAATAAAGCAAAGTTGGAATCCATTAGTCAGAAACATCTTAGTAGGTCATGCATTTGTTGCTGGAGGACTTGAGTCAGAATCCGAAGAACGTTTAACGATGATTGGTGGTAGTCCATATGTGGATGCTAATTTATTTCAAGACTTTGATTATGTTGCGTTAGGACATCTCCATCAACAGCAAAAAATATATCGAGATACAGTAAGATATAGCGGTTCTGTATTAAAATATTCCTTCTCAGAAGCAAATCACAAAAAATCCATCACATTTGTACAAATCAATGGCAAGAATGATTGTACAATAGATAGACATGAACTAAAACCAATAAGAGATTTAAAAGTCGTAAAAGGATATTTTCAAGAATTGATGGAGGAGAAAATTCTCACTAGCACAGAAGATTATTTGCATATTGAGTTATTAGATGATGGGGAGATTTTAGATCCTGTTTCTAAGCTAAGAACCATCTTTCCGAACATACTAAGGTTGAATAGAAGCAATCATATGTTAGGTCAAACAATCAAAGATCGAGAATCTATTCAGAAAAGACAAGAAATGAATCATGAACAATTATTTGAGTTGTTCTATGAAGAGATAAAAGGTGAACAAATACCAGAACAAAGA
>JAJUGF010000140.1 GCA_029268495.1 Gracilibacillus sp. | reverse complement strand
TGGAAATACTTGATCGTGGTAACAAAATGAAAACAGTGATCGAAGAACAAGGACAACTCATTGAAAATGAAACAACAACTATTCTAAAGTTTAGTGAGAAAGATGAAAATAACGAAACAATTGATTCTTTTATTACGATAATGAAAGACAGTGTTTCAGTAAAAAGGTCTGGCGCCATCTCAATGTTACAAAAATTTAAACAGAAACAAATAACAGAAAATATGTATAGACACCCATTTGGAACTATGCATATGGAAACAAAAACAGACCAAATCATGTATGAAAAACCAACAGAAAGAAAGCAAGGTAAATTATTTATGAGCTACACAACAAGCCTAGACGGAGAAAACCCAAGAAGACAACGATTGACTATTGTTATAGCAAAAGCAAATACGCCCGTTTAGAAACGTAACGGTTAAATTGTAAAAACAAAAATGGAGGGCATCACAATGAATGTAATGCAGGAAATGCAAGAAAATTTAAAAAGCGCAATAAAACAAGCAGTACTGAATGCGGAATTAGCCAAAGAAGAAGAGATTCCTGCGATTGTCTTAGAACAACCAAAGGATAAAGCACATGGTGATTATGCAACAAATATTGCAATGCAACTAGCGCGTGTAGCAAAAAAGGCACCACGTCAAATTGCAGATGCAATCATAGAAAAATTAGATCACACCAAAGCATCGATCAAACAAGTAGAGATTGCAGGACCAGGATTCATTAACTTTTTTATGGACAACAGTTATTTAACGAATCTAATTCCAACGATTATAGAACAAGGTGAGTCTTATGGCTCATCTAATGCAGGGAAAAGCGAAAAAGTGCAAGTGGAATTTGTTTCAGCTAATCCAACAGGTGATCTTCATTTAGGTCATGCACGTGGAGCGAGTGTTGGAGATAGTTTATGTAATATTTTACAAAAGGCAGGATATGATGTAAGTCGAGAATATTATATTAATGATGCAGGAAATCAAATTAATAATTTAGCACTGTCGGTAGAAGCACGATACAACCAAGCATTAGGTAAAGATTTCCCAATGCCTGAAGATGGGTACCATGGCGCAGATATTATTAAAATTGGGGAAGATTTAAAAGCGCAATATGGTGAGTCATTATTAGAAAAAGCGCCGACAGAACAACATGTTTTTTTCCGTGAATATGGATTGAAATATGAATTAGCAAAATTAGCAAAAGATCTAGAACAATTCCGTGTGACATTTGATCATTGGTTCTCAGAAACATCTTTATATGAAGAAGACAAAGTTGTACCAGCAATCGAAGTATTACGAGAAAAAGGGTATATTTATGAACAAGATGGTGCGACATGGTTCCGTTCAACAGACTTCGGTGATGATAAAGACCGTGTATTAATTAAACAAGATGGTTCGTATACGTATTTATCACCAGATATTGCATACCACAAGAATAAATTAGATCGTGGATTTGAGAAGCTAATTAATATTTGGGGTGCAGATCATCATGGATATATTCCACGTATGCGTGCAGCAATTCAAGCACTTGGCTATGATGCAGATACGTTAGAAGTAGAAATCATCCAAATGGTGAATCTATTTGAAAATGGCGAAAAAGTGAAGATGAGTAAACGTACAGGAAAAGCTGTCACATTACGCGAATTAATGGAAGAAGTCGGTATTGATGCAATGCGTTATTTCTTTGTGATGCGTTCAGCGGACTCTCATTTAGATTTTGATATGGATTTAGCAAAATCACAGTCTAACGAAAATCCAGTCTACTATGTTCAATATGCACATGCACGTATTTGTACAATGTTAAAACAAGCAGAAGAGAAACAAATTGATTTTACATCATATGATCAATCACTTGCCCAATCAGAAAAAGCAGAAGAGCTATTGAAAAAACTTGGTGAATTCAGTCAAACAATTGAAGACGCAGCGATAAACCGTACACCACATCGCATACCACAATATTTATTTGACCTAGCATCAAGCTTACACAGCTTCTACAATGCAGAAAAAGTCATCAAAGAAGATGCATTAGAAGAAACAAAAGCCAAATTAGCACTAATGCAAGCAGTAAAAATCACCATCCATAACGGATTAAAATTAATAGGAGTAAACGCACCAGAGAGTATGTAATAAGAAAAACGGAAGCGTCCTGCCTATCGACGTAGCAACTGGAGCGAAGCAACTGAGATAAAGGAATCACGGTGAGGAACGAACCGATGATGACTTATCGTAGGGCGCTTTGAGAAGTTGCCTAGTCGATGGACGCTGCAGTTAGACAGACAAAAGCGAAAGCCCCCCGATAAGAAACGTAGCGACTGGAGCGAATCAACAGAAATAAAGGAATCACGGTGAGCATGCGAACCGATGATGACTTATTGAAGGTTGATAAGTGAAGTCGTCAAGTTTCTGGGGGCTAGAGCTGGATGAGACAAAAGCGAAAGCCCCCGATAAGAAACGTAGCGACTGTAAGGTAACTACACATTATTTGCAATTAAAAAAGGCACATGAAGAACATCATTTTGTTATCATGTGCCTTGATTATCATTCCTATGAAAACGTATAACAACAAATGGTGTAATCATGTGAGGTGACAATGAGATGATACGACAGCTAACAGAAGCAGATAATGAGAAATGTCAAGCATTAATACAGACAAAGCCTGCAGAGAATCTATTTATTATTGGCGATATAGAGGCATATGGTTATGAACAAGACTTCCAAAAGGTATGGGGGCAATTTAATGAACAGAATGAGCTAATCGCCATTCTATTAAAATATGAAAGAAACTATATCCCATTTGCAATTGGTGAACTAGATGCAGAAGGATTTGCAAATATTATCAACCAAGATGACGAATTTGCTATGTTATCTGGACTAATCACATATACAGAACCAATCGAAGCCTTTCTTCATAAAACCCAAATATCGAAGCGACAATTGTATTATGTGAAATTGACGAATCATCACATGTTACAAGTTACACCTTCTGTTAATGTGCATCGTTTAAATCCAGAAGAAATCAATCGTCTAAAAATATTGTTACAAACTATTCCAGAATTTCGAGATAAGCCATTCAATTTAGAAATTAAAAAACGCAATATGCAAAATGGCGTAGCGAGATGCTACTATGTGGAGGAGGATGGAGTGATGGTCTCCACTGCCTCCACAAGTGCTGAAAATAAGAACTCTGCAATGATTGTTGCAGTAGGTACTAATAGTGCGTATAAAAGAAAAGGGTACGCAACGGCTTGTTTAAGTAAATTATGCCAAGATTTGTTAGCAGAAGGTAAAGAATTGTGTCTATTTTATGAAAATGAAGACGCAGGTAAAATCTATAAACGATTAGGATTCCAACAAATTGAGCATTGGATGATGTACACATATGAGTAACTTCAAAGAAAAGGACGGAATAATGGACTAATAAAGCCAAGTAGCCTCATCCATAGTGGTTGGTGTCTAATCCATTGTTCCGTCATTTCTTTACATTGGACTAAATCCGCATCATACACTTCTCTCATTTTTTGATAAATAGGATGAGAGTTGTCCACAATCATATTTAACTCCTCATTCAATCGAAAGCTCCGCTGGTCAAAATTGCTCGTTCCAATATCGCAGAAGTGGTCATCAATAAACAATACTTTCCCATGAAAAAAGCCGTCCATATATAGAAAAATTTGTGCTCCTTTGTTATTCATTTTGGTTAAAAACGATAATGCACCTGCTTTTGTTAACAGATGATCCGCTTTTTCTGGTATCACAATTTTCACATGAACACCACGGTCTAATGCATGGAATAATTCAGTAAGTACTCTCTTTGTTGGGATAAAGTATGGTGAGCCAATCTCAATCTGATTTGTTGCACGGCGTATGAGGTGAACTATGCTCTCCTCTAGTGACCCACCTTCATTTCGCACAATTCTAATTAAATCGCCTTCCAATGTGGGTGAAGGGATGACAACTTTGGATTTGTTCCAATCCTCTGTAAAGACATGATGGAACAAATAGGCGACATCTCCAGTGAGGCGAACATGATAATCACGCCACTTTCCTAAATGCAGATCTCTACCTAAATATTCGTCTCCTAGATTAAATCCGCCACAATAGGCGATTTCTTTATCAATGACAACAACTTTGCGATGATTTCGCTTTTGCAGATGATAGAAAAAAGGTGCTTTGGGCCGATTGGCTTTTTTGAATGCAAAACGATCTTGTAACCATTTCTTTCGAAAAAAAAAGCTCCCAACCCAATCGGTTAAAAAACGTACTTCTACCCCTTCGTCTTGTTTTTGACTCAATAATGCATAAAGACGATTACTAATTTTATCTTGACGTATAATATAAAATTGGATATCAATGGAATGCTTGGCATGTTCAATATCTTTACATAATTGTTCATATAATGCAGTACCATCTGTATAAATGGAAATATGGTCAGAATAACTTAACCATTGTTCACTTTTATTTGTCTTTTTTGTTAAATACACGCCTAGTTGGTAATCTAAATAGAATAAAATGAGCAATGCGATAATAATGATGAGAATCATATGAATACTCCTTTTGTTGTAGCGTGTGTCAAATTGTATACCTGTTTTTTTATCATGCACTATATGTTTAAAAATCATGTATTTTTTCGTGCGTTTTTTGTTGGAATCGGTTAACATAGGAATGGAATACATAATTAATTAGAGGTGGTATTATGCAAAAATTAGTATTTTTTGTTGGGGTAGCAGGTACAGGGAAAACGACAGTCGCGGAAAAAATTGCTGCAGAGATTCCATGTGCATTTTTAGATCGCGATACAGTTGGCGGCCGATTTGTAGAGCGTTTTCTTGAAATGAATAATTTAGATCCAAATGATCGTGATTCTTCTTTTTATAAAGAAAACTTAAGAGACTTAGAATATGATACTACGAAAGATATTTGTATTGAAAATCTAAGAGTTGGACAGAATGTATTTATGATTTCACCATTTACAGCAGAATTGAAAAGTAAAGAATGGATTGAAGGTGTCATTGCAGCTAGTGGCAAGACTAGAAATGATGTCGATGTGAAAGTGATTGTCGTTACACTTCAAGATATCGAACAACAACGTAATCGAATTGAAGAACGCGGAACAGTCAGAGATACATGGAAATTAGAAAACTGGGATCAATACGAAACAAGAGTGGACTTTGTCCCAACAATTAATTGGGATATTGCACAAGATAACATATTAGTATTTGATAACTCAGGAGACCTTTCAGAAGAAAAGGTGAACAACTTAGTATCTTTCATTGAAGCGTAAGAAGTGGTTATACGATAAAATAACACGATGCAGAACGACTACACAATCTTTGGTAGTGTATCAGAAATAGATGCAGATGCTATTAGTAGAAGTAAAGAATGATTATTTCTAATTGCAATTCAATTCTTTAAGCAATATAATGTTATGGTACTAATGCATACATATGTTAATTGACATAGATTTTACGATAAAGGAGTGCGTAGTCGTGAGTTTAAAAGATCTCTCTCAAGAAAAAATTAATGACATGGCAATGATTGATATTGCAGCAATACTGTTGGAAGAAGAAAATAAGGCACTAGATTTCCGCGAAATTTTTAATCGCATTGCAAAATTAAAAGGATTTAGTGAAAATCAAAAGGAAGAAGCACTTAATCAATTTTATACTGATTTAAATATTGATGGTCGCTTTATGACAAAAGGATCTAATATTTGGGGATTGAAACGTTGGTACCCTGTTGAAGAAATTGATGAAGATATCACAACAGAGCCGAAGAAAAAGAAGAAAAAGAAAAAAGCAACGAAAAAAGCTGTTATCGATGACTTAGATATCGACGAAGATATCGACGAAGAAGAAGATGAGTTAACACTTGACGAAGATATCATTGAATTAGATGAAGAAGAAGACGATGACGTGGAAGCGGAAGACATTGAAGAGGACGATTTCGACTTTGATGATGACGACGATGATTTAGAAGATGAAGAAGATTTTGATGACGACTTTGAAGAAGAAGATGAAGATTTAGACGACGATGAGGAAGAAGAAGAAAAATAACAAAACATGCTTGACTTTCCATCGTGAACTGAGTACAATTTTACTTGGGCTCCATTAATTATGGATAATATGGCGTTCCCCTCAAGTAGGGGGACGCTTTTTTGTTTGATTAAGGAATGAAATAGATACGCGCAGTACGATTGCGATGTCGTTGTATGCGGAGAGTAATGGCTTTGTTTTGTGAAGCCATCTATTATTTTTCATTCAGTAGATAGCCTTAGATAGTTTTTGCTTAGCATAGAACGCTATAAACAATTCGACTTTACTAATTACTATATATGCAGACACTCTTATTCATGATAAGAGGAATTTGTTGAGTTGAATTTGTTGAAGTTAGCGTTTTTTGCTTTTCGTAGCTTGGTATGTTTTCTGACATGTAAGCTCAATATATAAAAAGTCGATAATTTAAAGAAAGAGGGATAAGTGTGACGAAATATATCTTTGTAACAGGTGGGGTAGTATCTTCAATTGGGAAAGGTATTACAGCAGCATCATTAGGTCGTTTATTAAAAAACAGAGGATTGAATGTAACAATTCAAAAATTTGATCCATACATCAACGTGGACCCAGGAACAATGAGCCCGTACCAACACGGGGAAGTTTTTGTAACAGATGATGGTGCAGAAACAGATTTAGACTTAGGTCACTATGAACGGTTTATTGATATTAATTTAAAC
>JAJUGF010000139.1 GCA_029268495.1 Gracilibacillus sp. | reverse complement strand
TATTAGTAGAGAAAGTAACGAAACAAAAGAAATCTGTACTCATTGTGCCGTATTTGTTATTTACGGGATTGTTAATAAAAGGTATGAGAAAATACATGGAATCTATTTCACTAGAACCAAACCAAAAGATTATCATGTCTGAATATTTAGGTCATCATGAAAATGTGGTGCAAGTATTAGCAGATAGGGTAGAAGAAGCGAGAGGGGAGAGAAGTCGACTTGCAAAAGTGGATTAAAGAAGTGGCGCGTGGTCAAAAAGGTGCAAAAGATTTAACATATGAGCAAACGCTAGAAGTAGTTGAAACAATTGTGAATCAAAATGCTACAGATGCACAAATTGCAGCATATTTAGTTGGAGAACGTATTAAAATGGAATCTCCTGAAGAGTTACTAGCATGGATTCACGTACTACAACAAAATGCTACTACACTCACTTTAGCTCAAGAAGTACAAGAGAACATCATTGATTTTACTGGGCCATACAATGGCAGAAATTCTTTTGCAGCAACAATCCCTGTCTCGATGTTACTTGCTGAAGCTGGGATCCCTGCATATATTGCCGCACCTAATTCATTGCCACCAAAATATGGTACATCCTTAAAAGCAATAATGGAACATTTAGGTTGGAAAGCAAATAAGCCATCGCTTACTGATACATTTGTATTCGTTGATCCTGAAGAGTATTGTCCTCCATTACATCAACTAAGAACCATCCGTGAAGAAATTGGCATACGTACATTATTGAATACAGTAGAGAAATTATTAAATTTAGCGAATGCAAAAAGAATCATGTTAGGTGCATTTCACCGTACCGCAATACACAAATTAAATGATGTCTTTAAACACTTGGCATATGAAGATGTATTTATTGTTCAAGGTATGGAAGGGTCTGAAGATGTTCCAGCACATAGAAATAGTTTTGTCTATCACATAACAAAAGACGATTTGACCACTTTCACAGTAAAACCAAAAGAGTATGGGCTAGAATGTAAACAGTTTGATAAATCAATCAAGTTGTCTGCATCCGAACAAGCAACAATTATTACAAGTTTGTTTAGCGGAGAGCAAAAAAAAGCATACGAATATTATTACAATCAAGTTCTTTTAAATGCAGGTCTACGCTATTATTTATTTGGCTTTCAACCGACAATAGAACAAGGGGTACAATATGCAAAAGAGCAACTTCATAGTGGTAAGATGATGGAGTATGTACATAATTGGAGAAATCAATAATAATGCTGTTATACATCCTCGCAGTTGATTATTTGGTACTGCGGGGATGTTCTATTTTCTTTTTTAATTGTAAAATAAATAATGCTTGTTCTTCTTTGTCATAAATCGGACAATCTACCATTTCTTTTAGTAGTGCATGTTTCTCCATATTTTCTAATGGTGATAGTTTAATCAATTGTCTTACTTCATATAAGAAATCAACATAGTCACCATAATCAGAAGGGAAGGATGCTTCTATATCACGATAGAGCTTCTTTGCTAAAGTAGGGCTAGCACCCCCTGTATGGATGCCTACTTGCAATAACCCTCGCTTCACTGTTTTCATAAATTCAATATTACCTTCAATTGCATTGTGCGCTGCGTTTAAGAGAACATGCTTTGGTGTTACATTGATGACATGCTCATTAACTTTTTTATCATTTGTAGCAATAATGACAAAATCTGTATCGATTATATCTTCGTCTCTAAAGGGACGCTTATTCCAATAGATGGATGTATTATCTATATAATTTTCTATTTCTTCTGTAATTGTTTCACTAATGACAGTAATAGAAGCACATTGGTCTTTTAATAGCAATAATCTTCGTTCTGCAACTTTTCCGCCACCTACAATTACTATGTTTTTATTTGTGAGATCGATCATAAATGGTATCTTTCCCATATATATTTTCCTCTCTTTTTGTATAAGAAGTTTATTATATTGTAGTATTTAACTATCTACAAAACAAGCAGTTTGACAGTATTTAACCAAAATGGATACAATAAGTGTGAAGATGTTTTGAGTTCGAGATAATAAATAAAATGAAGGGTGATTGTATGAAACACATTTTTAAAAAAGGGAAAAGCTTTAATGGACCGACTTTATTATTGTTACACGGTACTGGAGGTACAGAACAAGATTTATTAGGTATAGCAGAAATGATAGACCCAAATGCAAATGTTTTAAGTGTAAGAGGGAATGTGTTGGAGAACGGAATGCCGCGCTTCTTCAAACGTTTATCTGAAGGCGTATTTGATGAGAAAGATTTAGTTGAACGTACAAAAGAATTGTATGAATTCTTAGGTGAAGCAAGTGAAGAATATCAATTTGATCGAAATAATGTGACTGCAGTAGGTTACTCAAATGGTGCGAATATTGCAGGAAGTTTATTATTCCATTATCAAGATGCTTTAAATAAGGCAATATTACATCACCCAATGGTACCAAGAAGAGGAATAGAATTACCGGATTTATCGAGTGTGCATATCTTCATCTCTGCAGGCCACAATGATCCATTGTGTACAGAAGAAGAAACTCGAGAATTAGAACAAATTCTACTTGATAATGGTGGTAGTGTAAAAGTACATTGGGAAAATAACGGTCATCAACTTACGAGAACAGAAATCGAAGCAGCAAGAGAGTGGTACGAGTCTATATAATAACTATATAAACGATAATGAGAAAACTCACTAGTGTATTTATAGCTAGTGAGTTTTTTTGATTTTATAAAAAAAACTATTGCATTTCACATTTTTAGATGTATACTTATAACTGTATTACATATATTAATACAGTTAATACACTTAATACAGACCATACAGTTTGGAGGTAGGATACGTGTTTGAACTCGATTTGAGAAATAGAAAGCCGATATATGAACAACTTGTAGAGAAGTTTAAACAATTAATCATAAATGAGATAGTAAAACAAGATGAACAACTGCCTTCAGTAAGACAATTGGCGCAAGAATTATCTATTAATCCAAATACCATTCAAAAAGCTTACCGTGAACTTGAAGCACAAGGATATATTTATTCGGTCAAAGGAAAGGGAAGTTTTGTGAATCAAATGGAACTAGTAAATAATCAGCAACAATTAATCGAAGTAAAAGAACAATTGAAAAAACAATTACAAGAAGCGATATTTTTAGGGTTAACTGTAAATGAAATTAAAGAAATAGTGACTGAGTTAATCGGGGGTGAAGTAGATGATACAAGTTCAAAATCTTAATAAAATATTTGGTAAAGAAAAGATACTAAACGACTTATCATTAAAAATAAACAAAGGTTCTATTTATGGATTATTAGGTTCCAATGGTGCTGGTAAAACTACTTTGTTAAAAACAATTGCAGGTATAATGAAACAAAATAGTGGAGCGGTGGAAATAGAACGAAAACCTGTTTTTGAGAACATAGCATTAAAAGAAAGAATGGTGTATATACCTGATTCCTTATTTTTCTTTTCTCATTATACGCCAAATCAAATGGCTAATTTTTATCAAGATATATATCCCAAATGGAATCAAGAAAGATTTCAACAACTACAAAAAATGCTAGATTTAGATCCTAACAAAAAAGTTCAACAATTCTCAAAAGGGATGCAAAGACAAGTTGCCTTTTGGTTGGCGTTATGTGCAATGCCAGATTACTTGATTCTTGATGAACCATTCGACGGACTAGATGCTGTCATTAGAAGGAAAATTAAGTCATGGGTGATACAAGAAGTTGCTGACAGAGAAATGACAGTACTTGTATCTTCACACAATCTTTTAGAAATTGAAGATATTTGTGATGCTGTTGGGATTATTCATAGAGGAGAATTACTACTTGAAAAAGACTTGGATGATTTAAAATCAGATGTGCATAAACTACAATTTGCTTTTAAACATGATGTCGCTTTAGAACAGTTCCATGAATTATCTATATTACATAGTGAAAAACGCGGTAGTGTATTTATATGTATTGTACGTGGGAATGAGCAAGAGATTCAATCATATATGGAGCAATTTAATCCAGTTGTATTTGATATTTTGCCGTTAACGTTGGAAGAAATCTTTATTTATGAAATGGAGGGTGTTGGATATGCAATTGAAAATGTCTTACTTTAAAAAAGAAATCATCAAACAACACTTTCGAACAACAGGTTGGATTGGAATTGCTTATTTTGTCATATTATTATTTATCTTACCATTAGATATATTTATGAAATATTCGGATCGTGTTCAAAATAACTATTTTAGTGATTACACTTTCTCATTAATAGAAATCCAAGGACCAATTCAATCAATATTAATTATCACAATACCTGTATTAGCAGGAATGTTCTCTTTCCGTTATGCGAATGTAAAAGGGTCTGCAGATTTTATGCACAGTTTGCCTATTAAACGAACACAATTATTCAATATTCATTTTATTATTGGTTTTGTGTTAATTGTATTACCAGTATTACTTACAGGGTTAATCATATATCTTATGACATTATTTCTAGACTTACAATCTATTTTTTATTATGAATCATTTGGAGAATGGTTTGCATTTCTATTAATTATACCTAGTTTAATCTATACATCTACTGTGATGGTCGGCGGGATAACTGGGATCACTGCAGTACAGGGTGGATTGACATATATTTTCTTGTTCTTTCCGTCAGGTATCGTATTTCTAATTATCTATAATCTATATATGCTGTTGTATGGCTTCTCCATTTCTAGCCATTTAGAGTCGCAGCTCTTGTCTTTATCACCATTAATACAAAGTATTGATATGATGTATACAGATATCAAGTCCACACACTTAATTGTATATGTATGTATAAGTGTTGCATTTTACTTTATTGGATTATGGTTGTTCAAAATTAGAAATGTCGAAAGTGCTTCACACACGATTATTTTTACTCATTTAAAGCCGATATTCAAAATTGGTGTGACGATATGCTTTATGCTACTATTCGGACTTTATTTCGGTGCTGTCCAGAATGAAGCACTTGGGTGGATATCATTTGGTTACGTCTTCGGTGCATGTATAGGGTACATTCTTGCAGAAATGTTAATTCAAAAAACTTGGCGAATATTTGGACAATGGAAAGGATTTTTAATCTACTTAGGTATTGCTTTTTCTGTTATTTTTGTGATTGTCTTTGACCTATTTAGATATGAAACAAACGTACCTGAAATAAGCAAAGTCGAATCAGTGGAAATAGAGGATAGACAAATAAGTGAGCAATACAAATTTAATGATGAAGTGAATATTGTAATGGATGATCCACAATTAATTGAACAAACAATAACCTTACACAAGCAAATTTTACAAGAAGTAGATAAATCTACAGAAGAAAATTGGGATGAAGGTACAACAGTGATAAAAATTACGTACAATCTCAAAAGTGGATTACAAATGTCGAGAGAGTATTTTATTCCATCAAAGGAACAATTTATGAGCGTACTTAAACCAATTTATGAATCAGATCAATTTAAAAAAATGAATAAACCATGGTTATTTGTTGATTTTAACAAACTAAAAATAAATGAAGTAAACTTAAGTAATAGAGATGTGACAACATCATTGGATATGACTAGTACGAAAAAACTTATCGAATTGATTCAGTTAGATTATCTAGATACTTCATTCGTGCGCACAGAGAGCACATATTATACTGGTTATAGTTTATTGATGGTGTTAGATAATGAAGAACATGTCTATTTTGATATACCTTATAGTTATACAAGAACACTTGATTATTTAATAAAGAATGGTTATGCATTTCAATTTAATGAAGAAAATGTAGGAATGGTTGCAATTAAGCATGTAAATAATGAAATATATGAAGACGAAATACCATATTTACAAAATAACCAATTAGATAGTATATACAGAACTAAAAATAAAGAAGAAATCAAAGATCTAACAAAATTAATTGAAATGATTGATTATGATGGACAATACGAAATAATTTTTTATGGTAATGAAGACAATGTATTAAGTACAATGTTAATTTCTGAAGAGAATCTTCCGACATCTATCATTAACCAACTGAAATAATAATCTAATAAAAAAAGACGAGGGTGGTGAAATAGTTGACGACTCAAATAATAGATGAAGAAAATTTTTCAGATATCGTAGAGAAATACCAAGATATGCTATTAGGAACGGCAATAAGTATTTTAAAGGATTATCAGTTAGCAGAAGATTGCGTGCAAGAGACATGGATTAAAGTTCACAGAGTTTTAGCGAATAATCATCAAATTGATAAGATAAAATCATGGTTAAGAACGATTGCATCACGAACGGCAATTGACTTATTAAGGAAAAAGAACCAATCGAGATTAGTATTCATGGATGAATCATGTGAGCTTGAACAATTAGCAATCTGTTCTCATGTTTCTGTAGAAGAATATGTGAATTATTTCTCCACATTAGAGGATTTACAGGAACATATTTCTAATAGCAGTGAAAAGCTAAAAAAAGTATTTTATCTTAAATTTATTAAAGAGTGCAGTGATTCAGAGATCGCTAAAATTTTAAATATCAGTCCACAAGCTGTCAAGACAAGAGTATTTAGAACAAGAAAATTACTACAAACATATTCAAACACCGAAGCCAGCATACTGCCAGGAGCATGAACAATTGCTTCTGGTTTTTTTGTGTTAGAAAAAAGGGTATAATGAAATTAAAAATACGTAAAAGTTTAGATAAGGATGAAGCAAATGAGTTTTGTTATTTATGTTGTCCTTCCATGGATTTTTTTATG
>JAJUGF010000138.1 GCA_029268495.1 Gracilibacillus sp. | reverse complement strand
GGGTATACGCACATCACTCATTTCACAATTAATAATTAGAGTCGTATCATCCTTTTATTGCAAAACAACACATATAGCATCGTTCGTGTTTTGTGTTATAAACGATAATGATGTCCTAGCCCTCGATTATCTTTATATGAAATTTGCGATATCTTGGTCCATCAAATTCACAAAAATAAATCCCTTGCCAAGTACCAAGTAATAACTCCCCATTTGTAATAACAATGGTCTGATTATGTCCAACAGTACTGACTTTTAGGTGTGCAGCAGTATTCCCTTCCATATGAAGGTCTTCTTTGTGTTCCCATGGATATACTTCATTTAATCTTCGCAAAAAATCTGTCTTCACATCAGGATCTGCATTTTCATTTACAGTAATACCAGCAGTAGTATGTAAGGAGGAAACAATTGCGATCCCATTTTGTATATTATTTTCCTTAACAAATGAAGCAACTTCTCTAGTAATATCAATCATCTCGTCATGTCTTGATGTACGGAGTTGAAATGCCTTATCCATTATGAATCATCCTTTTTAAAAATATTTTGACAATTCTATTCTACTAAAAATCTGTAATATGTTAAAATTTTGATAGTACTTATTTTTTATAGAAGGAGATGGATGATAATGGTAAAAGCAATACATACAGCTAATGCGCCACAAGCAATTGGCCCATATTCGCAAGCAATTGACGCAGGGGATTTTGTATTTGTATCAGGACAAATCCCACTTAATCCACAAACAATGGAAGTGGTAGAAGGAGATATTGCTAAACAAACAGAGCAAGTAATGAAGAATTTACAAGCAGTACTAGAAGAAGCAAACCTTACTTTTAGTAATGTAGTGAAATTCACGATTTATATTACGAATATGGATGATTTCGCTACAATTAATGAAGTATATGCAACATTTTTGAAAGAGCCATATCCTGCGCGTGCAACAGTAGAAGTAAGCAAGCTACCTAAAGGTGTAGGTGTAGAAATGGATGTTATCGCAAAGAAATAAAATAAAAGAGAGTATTTCTACTATAATTAAGTAGAGGTACTCTTTTTTCTTTCCATATTTCTAAGAATCTTGCATAATATAATAGTAAGAATAAGAAAAGGAGATAGTATATGAAAAAAATAGTATCCATATGTATTGCTATATTGTTTGTTGGACTAGCTTTTTCACCAGTTTTGTTTGCAAGTGATGATACACAAGATGTTGGAATTGATGAGAAGTATGGGAAACCAAAGTTAGTATTAGGTGAACAGTTGTCAGAAGACCAAAGAGACAAGGTTAGAAGTATTTTGAATGCAACAGATTCTGATTTAGTTGATGAATATATTGTAAATGCACAAGATTTAGTGAATTTTATTGGTGGAGACCCCGGTTCAAATATGTACTCCTCAGCGAAAATTACAAGAAAAGGTGAAGGTAATGGTGTGGTAGTCAATATTGTTACACCAGAAAACATTACGCAAGTAACGAATGAGATGTATGCGAACGCACTACTTACTGCTGGGATAGAAAATGCGCTAATTGAAGTTGCATCACCAATTAAAGTAAGTGGTCATTCTGCACTTACAGGTATTTATAAAGCATTTAATGTTGATGGAGAAACATTAAATCAAGATCGCATGGAAGTAGCGAATGAAGAGTTGAATGTTGCTACAGATTTATCAGAAAATGCAGGAATTGATAAAGAAAAAGTAAGTGAATTATTAACTGAGATTAAAAAACAAATTGCTGAGCAAAATCCTGCAACAAAAGAAGAAGTAGAGCAAATCATTAACACACAATTAGAGAATTTAAATATTGAGTTATCTCCAGAAGATCGTGCGATGTTAACAAATCTATTCGAAAAAATGAGAGATTTGAATATTGATTTCGGGAAATTAACAGAGCAATTAGATAGTATTGTGAACGATTTAAAAGGAAAATTGGATGAAGTAACAGGTGGGGATACAGAAGGATTCTGGCAAGGTGTAAAAGACTTCTTCACAAATATCATTGATTCCATTAAAGGTATTTTTAGTTAAATAGACAAAAAATAGACATATATCAAATTAGGAGCTACTGTCTGTGATTTACATCACAAACAGTAGCTTATTTTTTTCATACTATAAATACAAATAAGTTCCAAAAGGGGGCGTTTCAATGGGAAAACAAAGAAAGTCATCACATGATGAGCATAAGTTATATGGTGCATTTGTATCTGTTTTGTTTGTTGGCGTTTTTATCATTGGATCATGGTTAGCGATATTTGCATTATTTATGAATAGATAGGGGGAATGGTCAATGCATATGCACAAATTAGAAAAGATATGGATAACGATTGGGATTGTTACACTTATTGCATTTTTAAGTACTGTCGGCATACAAGCATTTACGAGTGATCATCACAAGCCTCCAAGTGATTTAACTGTGATTGATCCAGAGAAGGTACATGAAACAGCGCCATTTGATGAACCTGGCTTAAAGGAACTTGGAGATAATAAATATGAACTTATTATTGTATTACAATCTTTCGGTTTTACTCCAAATGACATCCAAATTCCTCAAGGTGCAGAAGTGACAATTAAAGTAACCTCAATTGATGTTGTACATGGATTTCAGATTCCAGGAACAAATGTGAATATGATGGTGACACCAGGTCATATCAACTCCATGACATATACATTCGATGAGACGGGGGAATTTTTAATACTATGTAATGAATATTGTGGCACAGGTCATCACTATATGAGTGCAAAACTGGAGGTGATATAGAATGAATAGATTGGATTCAAGACTAAGTTTGGCTCATTTTTATGTAGCATTCTCTGCAATTATTGTTGCTGGATTTTTCGGATTACTTCAAACAATGGTAAGAAGTGAAATGATTGTACTTCCGAGCTATATTAATTACTATCAGCTTCTGACTGCACATGGGGTGTTAATGGCACTTGTTTTTACGACATTTTTTATTTTTGGGTTTTTACATGCGTGTGTGGTAAAGACTGTTGGTGATTTTAGTGTAGGCACAAGAAGGACGGCATGGATTGGTTTTTATTTGATGTTAATTGGTACGGTTTTAGGTGTGATCATGATTGTGATAGGAGAAGCAACCGTTTTATACACATTCTATGCACCTTTACAAGCATCACCATTCTTTTATATTGCACTTGCATTATTGGTTATAGGAACATATTTTGCCGGTGCAGCGGATATTTATCAATATAATAAATGGCGCAAAGCAAATAAAGGACAAACAAGTCCACTTCTTGCGTTCATGGCTGTAGCTACATTAGTATTATGGATTATTGCAACAATTGGTGTGGTAGCAACTGTTCTATTTCAGTTTATACCATGGTCATTAGGACTTGTTGATACAATCAATGTTACATTAAGTCGTTCATTATTCTGGTATTTTGGTCACCCACTTGTATATTTCTGGTTATTACCTGCATATATGGCATGGTATGTGATGATTCCAAAAATAATCGGTGGAAAGATTTTCAGTGATTCTTTAGCGCGACTTGCATTTTTGTTGTTTATTTTATTCTCGATTCCTGTAGGTTTTCACCATCAGTTATTAGAGCCAGGAATTAGTCATGGATGGAAGTTTTTCCAAGTTGTATTAACGTTCGCGGTAATTATTCCATCATTAATGACAGCATTTTCCCTATTTGCTACATTTGAAGTAAGAGGACGTAATTTAGGTGCGAAAGGTTTGTTTGGTTGGTTCAATAAACTACCATGGAAAGATGTTCGCTTTTTTGCGCCATTTATGGGGATGCTTATGTTCATTCCTGCAGGTGCAGGAGGAATTATTAATGCAAGTAATCAGATGAACCAGGTGATTCATAACACAATCTGGGTGACAGGGCATTTTCACTTAACTATTGGTACAACTGTTGCACTTACGTTTTTTGGTGTGAGTTATTGGTTAATTCCATACTTAAATGGTCGTGTGCTAACAAAGAGAGTGAATGGTCTCGGGATTTACCAAACTGTCTTATGGTTAGTCGGTATGTCGATTATGTCATTAGCAATGCATTATTCAGGACTTTTAGGTAATCCAAGGCGTACTCAAGTGACGAATTACAATGGACACTCTGTTGCTGAAGGATGGGGAGCATATGAGACAGCGATGGCTGTTGGTGGAACATTACTGTTAATCTCTTTAATTCTATATTTTGTTGTGTTAATTTATTCTGCTTTTTATGCACCGAAAGGGCAAGAGGAGTTCCCAATTGGAGAAGTAATGGATGCAAAATTAAAAGTACCAAGTTTCTTAGAAAATTGGAAAGTATGGATCGGTATTGCGGTAGTGTTAATCCTATTTGCGTATACAGTTCCAATTATAGATATGATTCAACATTCTCCTCCAGGCTCCAAAGGATTTAAGTTTTGGTAAGAAGAGAAGTGAATAGTATCTAAAAAAAGACGACATGAATCTGTAAATCATTCATGTCGTCTTTTTGTTTTGAAAATATAAAACGAACAATTGTGTACAAATCACTCGGAAAAGTGGACCTTCAGGAAAAAGGAGCACATAGAAGTGGAAGTAGCTGCTTATGCTCAGATGGAGTTCTACAAAGGTCGCAAGTTCATATAAGTTGGATTGTTACAAATAGGCATTTTCGCTTTTGTCATTAAACCAATCTTTTTCTAATGATACTTGAGATTTGATCAATAATCGTCACACTAATAATAATGACGAGTAGTATCATTCCAACTTCTTCCCAATTTCTGTTCATGTATGCAAATGTAATCAATGTACCAATTCCACCAGCACCGACGACACCGAGCACAGATGAGGCACGAACATCTATTTCAAATCTATAAATTGCATAGGAAAGAAATTCAGGCAAAACTTGTGGAATAATCCCATAAAATAATAACTGAAGTTTGTTCGCACCGCTTGCCTCGAGTGCTTCTATTACATGCATATCAATCGATTCTATTACCTCTGCATATAATTTGCCTAACATACCAGTTGAGCCAATTGCAATTGCTAATACACCGGCAAAAGGGTTAGGCCCAACTGCTGCTACGAAAATAATCGCTAATACGATTTCAGGAAATGCGCGTACGGCACCTAATATCCACATACCTATTTGATTAAGAAATTTGTTTCGTACGATATTTGTTGCACATAAAAAAGCAATTGGTACAGCGATAATCGCAGCTGCAAGGGAGCCAGTATATGCAATAAAGATGGTTTCAAGCATCTTTTCAAGTATGGTACTTGTTTCCTCTACAGCAGGTTGAAAGAACTTAGGTATAATTCGGTTAAAGTTCGCTATTGTTTGTTCACTAAAGATTTTTTCCCATTTAATTTGAATATCCGAAAATGTCCATAGATAGATAAGTAAGAGTATCATAATCGTACAAATTCGTTTCCATGTCTGTAAGGTACTTTTTGGTTTAAGTGGAAGAGTAGGTTTATGATCCATTAGATAAGCCCCTCCCTTAATTTACTGCTAATGTAATCAATGATGACAACGACAATGAATACAATGATGATAATGGTACTTACAGCAGGATAATTCAAAAAATTTATTTCTTTATTTAATAATTGTCCAATTCCACCGGCACCGACTAAACCTAAAACGAGTGATGCGCGAATGTTGATTTCAAATACATACAAACTAAACGATATAAATTGTGGCAATACTTGTGGAACAATAGCGAAACTAATTGTTTGTATACCATTCCCACCTGTTGCTCGAATTGCTTCAGTTGGATTCATATCAATTGTTTCAATGATTTCACTCATTAATTTGACTAAAATCCCTACAGAGAAAATAATGAGTGCAACAATACCAGAAAAAGCACCAATACCAAATAGCCCAACAAAGACAACAGCTAAGATAATATCTGGTATTGTTCGTAGAATGTTAAGAATAAAACGCATCAATTGATACACATATGTATTTGTTGTCACAGTATTCGCTGTAAGCAAGGAAAAAGGAATACTAATGATTACAGCAACCGTTGTTGCAACAATCGCCATCTGAATGGTCTCCATTAGTTTTGGCCATACTTGATTGATGTAACTCCAGTCTGGTGGAAAGAAGTCACCGATTAATGTAAAGATATTCGGAATCTTAGCAAAAAAATGAAAGATAAATGATTCCGTAAGAATGGAGCTAATCAAATAAAAACCAATAACTAAAATAAAGGAAAGACTGACAATAATTTTTGTTTTGGTTGGATAAATCCCTTTTGGAACAGATGGAGACGGCTTATTCATTCTCCTTCCCTCCTATGATATCTTCATTACGAATGGACCTTCCGTAAATTTCCTCAAACGTTTTTTCTGTCACTTCACTTACCGGTCCGTCAAATACAACTTCTCCTGCGCGCATACCAATAATACGATCTGCATACTCCATCGCCATATCAATAAAGTGTAAATTAACGATTGTGGTAATATTGTCTTCTTGATTAATTTGTTTTAAATATTGCATGACTTGATGTGATGTAGGTGGATCTAAACTGGCGACAGGCTCATCAGCTAATATTAACTTTGGCTTTTGAGTGAGAACACGGGCAATACTTACACGTTGTTGCTGCCCACCACTTAATTCATCTGCACGATGATATAGTTTCTCTTCAATATTCACTCTTTTCAAATTTTCATATGCAAGCAATCGATCTTCTTTGGAAAAAATAGCAAAAATACTTTTCAATGTTCCTGTATAACCAAGACGACCAGAGATGACATTTTTCATTACTGTAGATCGTTTCACAAGATTGTAATTTTGAAAAATCATTCCAATTTTTGTGCG
>JAJUGF010000137.1 GCA_029268495.1 Gracilibacillus sp. | reverse complement strand
TATATACCGTTGTCTGGTGACGATAGCGGAGAGGTCACACCTGTTCCCATGCCGAACACAGTAGTTAAGCTCTCCAGCGCCTATGGTAGTTGGGGCCTTGCCCCTGCGAGAGTTGGACGTTGCCAGGCAATTATAAAGGACTTATCTTAGTTAGTATACTAGGATAGGTCTTTTTTTTACTAATAAATTTAATTAAGCAATAATGAGTAGATGCAATAGAATTAATACAAATAAATATAAAAATTAAACGAAACAAGATAAAAATGATTGCGCTTTCAAATATAATATATTATATTAGGGTTAAGGAAAACGATTGCACTATATACATAATATTAAAAATCACAAATTATAAATATCAACGTGCAAACGATTTCTCTTAAAATTGTAACGCATTTGTTACACAAATTAAAAGGAGGAGAAATAGTTGAACAATCAAAAAGTTCAAAAATGTTTGTCTGTAGTAATGATTTTATTATTAGTGTTTAGTCTGTTTACAACAATTGTCCCACATAATAATGTTCGAGCAAGTAATAGTCAGGAAATAGAAGAAGGAAACTTAAGAATTCATTATGATAATAATACTGTTGATGTAAATGAAATAGGTGTCTGGTTATGGGGGGATGTTGCGAATCCTTCTGATCAACAAGGAGAATGGCCAAATGGCACATGGTTTAATGAAGAATATATAGACAGTTATGGAGCATATGTTGATATAGAATTATCAAAAGAGGCAAAAGCAATTGGTCTATTAATCGTGAATCGAGATGGGGAGAAAGTTACTAAAGACATTACTATTGATATATTGGATCCCATGATGAAAGAAGTATGGATTTCTCATACAGGTGAAGTATATTATTATCAACCAGAGAATATTGGAAGTAACAAATTACGAATCCACTATAAGAAAGAAGATACTAATTATGAACCTTGGGGAATTTGGTCATGGGGAAATGTATTAGAAGAACCCAAAGAATGGCCTACAGATGCGATTCCCTTTTCTAATAATCAAATAGGAAAGTATGGAGCATATGTAGATCTTTTATTAAAGGATGAATTAGGTTCTTTAGGCTTTTTACTCGTTAATCGTTCTGATGGTACACAAACTAGTGATATGACATTTTCAGATTTTAAAAGTCATCAACAAATTTTTGTTAAAGAGGGGTCTAATGAAGTATATACAAATCCATATTATGTGTCCGTGAAAGATTCCGAAGAAAATACAGAGGAACATGAAGGTCAATATGATATTAGCTTAGAAGGTAATGTGAATCGGGAGCTGTCGTATAATGACCATGCTTTATTGGAAGTAGCTATTACAAACAATTCTGACAAAGAAATTAAGGAAATATATGCAGATACTACAGCGCTTGGCGGGAGTGAACGATTATCTATTTCACCGCAATTGAATAAAGTGACAGTATCTGTGAATGAAACGATTCAACCTGGAGAAAAAATCATTCCTGTTACAGCTGTTGATGAAGAAGGTGGAATATATACATCAGAGGTATCTGTAACTGTTGCAGAGAATCTCACAGAAAATAAGATTGATTGGGATGAATCTGTTATATACTTTATGTTAACAGATAGATTTAATGATGGTGATATACGAAATAATGATCCATATGAATTAAATTATCAATCATATGACAACGAAAGAGGTACGTATCAAGGTGGAGATTTCAAAGGTGTAATTGATAAATTAGATTACTTAGAAGAATTAGGCATCAATACAATTTGGATTACACCAATTGTTGAAAATATAGGCCATGATGTGAATTATAATGCAGAAGAAGGTTCTTATTTTGGATATCATGGCTATTGGGCGAAAGATTTTGAAAAATTAAATCCGCATTTAGGCACATTAGATGAATTTCATCAGCTGATAGATTTGGCAGCAGAAAAAGGTATTAAAATAATGGTAGATGTGGTTTTGAATCACGCAGGTTATGGACTAAAAGGTGAGCAGGTAGATATTCCAGGCTATCCAACAGAAGAAGATATCCTTCGCTTTAATGGTATGTTGAGACAGCAATCGGGTTCTGGTGATGAGAAAATGGAGTTATCTGGATTACCTGACTTTGAAACAGAAAATAAAACTGTTCGGGATCAGTTAGTTACATGGCAAACAAACTGGATAGAAAAGACAAAGACAGCGAAAGGTAATTCAATTGCTTATTATAGAGTAGATACGGTCAAACATGTCGATAAGGTTACATGGCAACATTTTCGGAATCAATTAACATTAAAGAAACCAGATTTCCAATTGATTGGAGAAGCATGGGGAGCAGGGCCATCAAATCACCAAGGATATCTACAATCAGGTACAATGGATTCTTTATTAGATTTTGAGTTTAAGAATATTGCAAAACTATTGGTAGATGGCAAGATAGAACAAGTTACCCAATCACTCCAAGAGCGAAATGAGTTTATTCAATCAAACCGAATGTTAGGACAGTTTTTGAGTAGTCATGATGAAGATGGATTTTTATATAAGTTAAATGGTAATCAAGATAAATTTAAAATTGCAGCATCATTGCAAATGACTTCTAAAGGTCAACCGGTGATTTATTATGGAGAGGAATTAGCTCAATCAGGTGCTAATAATTGGCCTCAATATGATAATAGATACAATATGGCATGGGACGATGTAGAGAATAATGACATGCTCGTGCATTATAAAAAGTTATTGGCATTTCGTGAGCAACACTCTGATATTTTGGCTAAAGGTAATTATCAAAAAATTGCAGGTTCTGATAATGAACAGTTTTTATTGTACGAAAGAGAATGGAACAATGACCAAGTTTATGTTGGGTTAAATATAGCAAATGAAGCCAGACAATTACAACTAACTGTAAGTCAGGCAAATACGGAAATAATAAATCAATATAATGATGAGACATATGCGGCAACAGCAAATGAAAATGGAGAATTTGTTATCAAAGTAGAGTTACCTTCTATTGATAATGGTGGTACAGCATTATTGCATGTTAGTAATGGAGAGATAACGTCTGTACAGGCAAATGAAGAAGAACCAACGATTGAAGAAATTCCAAAAGGACATTTACGTGTTCATTTCGAACAAAGTAGTCAATCATATGAAGAATTGGGATTATGGACTTGGAAAGATGTGAAAGAACCTTCGGAAACAACTGGTAGCTGGCCAGATGCAGCATCAAAATTTCATGCGCAAAATGTCACTTCATTCGGTAGGTATGTAGATGTGCCATTAATTGAGAATGCAAGGGAAATTGGATTATTGATTAATAATCGTAATGGGGAAAACGTGTCAGGTGATCTGAATATAACATTGCTATCAAATAAAATGAATCAAGTTTGGATTACAAAAGATTATAAAGTATATCTATATGAGCCTTTATCAGAATCAAATAAATTGCGGATTAACTTTTATCAAGATGAAGGTTCGTACAATGAATTTGGTGTATGGACATGGGGTGATGTGAAACAACCAACAGAAAATTGGCCTGTAGGTGCTCATTATTTTTCAGATGATATGATGGGATGGAATGGTTCATATACAGATATCGCATTAGCTGATAGTGCAAAACAGGTTCACTTTCTTATATTAAACAAAGATACTGCTTGGCAAACGGAGGATTTTAGTTTTAGCGATATAAATAATCATACACAAATATTTATTAGAAAAGGTGATGATAGCATCTATACGAATCCATATTTTATACGAGAAGAAGGGTTGATGAGTGCAGATATCCTATCATCTGAAAAAATAGAACTTACTTACTCTTCCATTGAAGGTTTAACAGAAGAAGCCATTAAGGAAAATGTAGAAATAATCGATAGTGAAGGGCGAGGAGTACCATTTAATAAAGTGACAATTGAAAGAGAAAATAACGTTGTTCTACTACACGGTACCTTTTCATTAAATAATTCGCCATTCACCATTAAACATGATGAGCGGGAAGTAACTGCAACGATTGGTTGGAGATTAAAGGATGAATTATATAGTTATGAAGGGGAGTTAGGTTTAACATTACACGACAAAGCATCTGCTACATTGAAATTATGGGCTCCTAGTGCGGATCATGTATCTGTTATACTTTATGACAAAAAAGATCAAACAAAAATGGTGAAGAATGATATTATGATGAAACAGCAAGATAGAGGGGTTTGGCAAGTAGAGTTGAACGAGTCAAATACAGGGTTACAAGATATAAGAGGGTACTACTATCATTTTGCAGTCGAGAGAGATGGAGAAACAGTACTTGCATTGGATCCATATGCAAAATCGATGGCTGCTTGGAACAGTAATGACCCTAACCAAGAAGTGGGTAAAGCAGCAATAGTAAATCCAAGTGAGATTGGTCCATCATTAACATATGCATCTATTGACGGATTTGATAAACGTGAAGATGCTATTATCTATGAAGTTCATGTTCGTGACTTTACATCAGATCCATCGATAGAAGAAGAACTATCTCATCGATTTGGCACATTTACATCATTTATAGAAAAACTTGATTATATTAAGGATTTGGGTGTCACACATATACAATTATTACCTGTTATGAGTTATTATTTTGCTGATGAGCTATCAAGTGATGAACGACTATTAGAGTATTCATCAACAGAAAACAACTATAACTGGGGATATGACCCACATAGCTATTTTTCCTTAACAGGTATGTATTCAGAAAATCCGAATGATCCAGCAAAAAGAATAGAAGAGTTCAAATTACTGATTGAGGAAATTCACAAACGAGGAATGGGTGTCATACTAGATGTAGTGTATAATCATACTGCTAAAGTGGACATTTTAGAAAATATTGAACCGAACTATTATCATTTTATGGATGCTGATGGTACACCTCGTGAAAGTTTTGGTGGTGGTAGATTAGGTACAACACATAAAATGTCTAGAAAGTTACTTGTTGATTCTATTCTGTATTGGGTAGATGAATTTAAAGTGGATGGCTTCCGTTTCGATATGATGGGAGATCACGATTCGGAAACAATTCAAATGGCATATGACAAAGCAAAGGAATTGAATCCCCATGTTCTAATGATTGGAGAGGGTTGGAGAACTTTTACTGGAGATGAGAAGTATCCATCTGTCCAATCTGCAGATCAAGATTGGATGCAATATACGAATAGTGTAGCTTCATTCTCAGATGAATTTCGAAATGAACTTAAATCAGGCTTTGGTAGTGAGGGAGAACCGCGATTTTTAACTGGCGGAGCTAGGAATATCCAGACAATATTCAATAATTTAACAGCGAAACCAGGTAATTTTATTACAGATGATCCAGGTGATGTCGTACCATATATTGCTGCACACGATAACTTAACATTACATGATGTAATTGCACAATCTATCAAGAAGGATCCAAAAATACATGCCGAAGAAATTCATCAACGAATCCGATTAGGTAATCTAATGGTTCTAACCGCACAAGGAACACCATTTATTCATGCAGGGCAGGAGTTTGGAAGAACAAAACAATTTAGGGATGAAGAGTATAGACAAGAAGTAGAGGAAGCTCCATATAAATCAACATTGCTAACAGATGAGAATAATCAACCATTTGAGTATCCTTACTTTATTCATGATTCCTATGATTCTTCTGATGCAATTAATATGTTTGATTGGGAGAAAGCTACAAATTCCAGTAAGTATCCTATTCATACAACGACAAGAGCTTATACAAAAGGATTAATCGAATTGCGTCGATCCACAGATGTTTTTCGTTTAGGAACAATGGAAGAAGTTGATAAATATGTCTCACTTATTAATGCGGAGGAAATGAAAGAATCAGATTTGATTATAGGTTATTCACTTGTCTCACCGACAACAGGAGATACGTATTATGTATTTGTAAATGCAGATCAAAAGGAGAGGACATTTACAATAGAAAATGATTTAACAAAAGGATCAGTACTTGTTGACAATATTACTGCTGGGATTACACCAATAAAAAATCCAGCAGGTGTATCCATAACGAGTAACACAGTAAATGTAGCTCCACTTTCTGCAGCTGTGATTCATGTTGCAAATAGTAAGCAAAGTAGTGAATCTCCAATAAATGAGAATGAAGAAAATACAGGGAATGACTTGGTAAATGAAGAGATATCGGAGAATATTGGGGAAAATAAACCAAATCAAGAAGAGAATCAATTACCCAATACAACGACAACGATGTTTCGCTTTATACTGATAGGAGCGGTTTTGTTAATAAGTGCATTAGGTATTTTTATAATAAATAGACGACGAATGTATTAAAGAAAAAGAGTATTGGCGATTTATGCTAATACTCTTTTTTTAAATGCAAGAGGAATGATGTGTAGAATATAAGTGGCACCCATATCATACTGCAAAGTAGAGCGGGTACATGAGGATGACATATCCACAAGTCTATCCACACGAATTATAGTTCGTGTGGATAACTTTTTAGATGTATATTCAGTAGCTATTTATCAAGGGAGGGAAGGGGGAAAATGTACTGTACTCAATAAAAATAAATAACTTTATCTAATATGCAATATAATGTATGTAGAATGGGTATACATTAGATATAGAAAGAGGAGGAATAGTAGTGTTACAGTCATTTTTTGATACGGATTTTATCGACTCGATGATAAAGCTTGTTATTGCGTTAACATTATCTGGATTAATCGGATTAGAAAGAGAGTTAAACCGGCACTTTGCAGGGTTACGCACACATATACTAGTTGGTGTAAGTGCATGTTTAATGATGCTCTTATCTGTAAATGGTTTTACATATTTTATGGAG
>JAJUGF010000136.1 GCA_029268495.1 Gracilibacillus sp. | reverse complement strand
TTCTTTAAGAATCCGCTCTATTTCACGCTTCTCATCAACTTTAGCTTGTGACAATTGATTATTTAATTCTACAACAGATTGTGGTTCCATGAATAACGTTTGGCCAGAAGCTGATTGGTCGTGTACAATCCCACCAATTGCATGGCGATATTCTTGTTTAACTGGTAGAACGTATCGATCATTTCTAATCGTAATAATGGAATCGGATAACATTTTTGCTTTTGTTCTCGTGACATTTTCTAATCGATCTCTAATTTTATTTTCATTAGTTCTAATTTTTGTTCTAAGTCCTCTAAGTTTCTCTGAGGCTCCGTCCATCATGTAACCATTCTCATCAATACAGCTCTTAATTTCTCTTTCCAAATCATTTAATGGCATGATTTCATTGGTAATCGATAAGATGATTGGTAAATGTAAATCATCTATTCTTTCAATAAATAGTTTTAGTTGCTTTCCACCATATATTGTACTTGCTATAGCTAAACATTCTTGCGTGCTTAAAACACCACCAATTGCAGCTCTTTTTACATGTGGTTTGATATTAGAAATACCACCTAAAGGTACGTTACCTTTTAAGCGAATAATATGATACGCTTCATCTGTTTCTTCTTGTAACTGAACTACTTCATCATAATCAACAGAAGGGGTAAGTGCTCGTGCTTTCTCTACACCAAGGGAGGAAGCTGCTTGTGTGATAAGTTGTTCTTTGATTTTGTTAAATTCCAATACTTTAAAAATTCGAGAATTCATCTTCTCCCACTCCTTGTTGTTTTTATTTTTTCAGGTTGTTTACATAATCAATAACTTGTTCTGTCGTCCAACTATTCACAACAGTTGCCTGGTCTAATCCTGCTCGTCTCGCTGTGCCGCATCCGATTGGCATATCTTCAAGCATATCGAAATTATGTGCATCCGTATTAATTGCAATTTTTACACCTTTTTCTTTTGCAATACGTAACCATTTTGCAGCTAAATCTAAACGATTAGGATTCGCATTCAATTCAAGTATTGTATTGGTTCGATGTGCTTGTTCAATTAACCATTCGACATCCACATCGTATCCTTCTCTTCTACCTAACAATCTACCCGTTGGATGTGCAATCATATGGACATATGGATTTTCTAACGCTTTTAACAAACGCATATGAATCGTATCTCGATCTTGTTGGAAACTCGAATGGATAGATGCAATTACAAAGTCCATATGTTGTAAAAAATCATCAGAAAAATCTAATGAACCATCTGGTAATATATCCATTTCTACTCCTTTAAAAATATGAATAGATGGATATTTTTCATTTATCTCATCAATTTCTTTTGCCTGTTTACGCAATCGTTCTTCATTCAATCCATTCGCAACTTTTAAGAATTTAGAATGATCTGTTATTGCGATATAATCATACCCTTTTTCTATTGCTCGATTGACCATTTCTTCTACTGATTGTGCACCATCACTCCATGTTGTGTGCATATGCAAATCACCATGGATATCTGAATTTTTAAGTAAATGAATCTCGTCTTTTGCTTGGTCTAATTCATGATTTCCTTCACGTAATTCTGGTGGAATGAAATGCAACCCAAAGCTCTTGAAAAAAGATGCTTCATCTTCAAATGTAGTTATTTCTCCTGTCTCGATATCTTCAACGCCATATTCACTTATTTTTTTCCCTTGTGATTTGGCTAATTGTCTCATTTGTACATTATGGTCTTTGGAACCAGTAAAATGGTGCAATGTTGTTGGAAATTCTTTATCTGTTACAAGACGAAAATCAATACTAATATCATATTGATGATGGATTGTAATGGAAACTTTCGTATCACCTTGTGCAATGGTGTCAATGATTCCATCCATTTTTAGCAATTTATCTTTTACAATAGCTGGCTGATCTGTGGAGAGAATAAAATCTAGATCTTTTACAGTCTCTCTATGACGGCGCATACTTCCTGCAATAGAAAAACGTATCACTTCCTCGATGGATTGTACATATGTCTCAATTTGTTCGACAACAGGTAGAACAGTTGCAATTGGTAATCGTTCAGGTCGTTCATTTACTTTTGATAGTGCATCTAATATTTTTTCTTCTGTCTTCTTCCCAAAACCTTTTAAATCTTGAAGCTTACCTTGTTCACATGCTTCTTTTAATGAATCACTATCTGTAATATTTAATTCTTTGTATAATTTGGCTAATTTTTTTCCACCTAGTCCTTGCACAGATAACAGCGGAATCAACCCTTCTGGCACTTCCTTCTCCAATTGTTGTAAAGTAGAAGACGCACCTTTTTCCATATATTCCACAATTACTGCTGCTGTCCCTTTACCAACACCCTGAAGTGTAGTAAAGTCTTCCATTGCACTTAGAGAACGTTCATCTTTTTCTATTGCTTGCGCTGCTTTTCTGTATGCAGATATCTTAAATGGATTTTCACCTTTTAATTCCATATATGTTGCGATTTTTTCTAGTAATTTGATAATATCTTTTTTATTTACCGTCATATCGATACCTTCTTTCTATCGTACAAATACCCTTGCTATACATGGTTGCAAGGGTATTGTTTCACATATTATTTGTATTATGAACGAATGTCATTCGCAAACCAAATATCATACACTTTCTCTGATAGGATAGGCGTATGTTCAATCATATATGTAGCGAGTGACGAAGCATCAATCCATGCTTGAACTTGTGGTACTGGTGCTAATGCAATAATATAGAGAATGACAAAAATAACAAGATACACTTCTATGAATCCTAATATTGCACCTAACCATGTGTTCACAATATTTAATAATGGCAAATTAGCAACAAAATCTAACATTGTCGCAATAATTTGTAATACTATTTTTGTCACAAAAAATAAAGCACCAAAAGCAATGGCATTGTAATATGCTGTTTCAAGTGGTAAAGAATCAAGGAATACTGCCCATGAACTATCTGAAGACATTTCAGGATATGGAATCCACAATTCTAATTTTGGGGCGATATCTTTGTAATAAAGTGAGGCTACAATAAATGCAATAATAAAACTCGTTAGATGCAGAAATTGCAATATTAAGCCCCTTTTCATCCCTACAAAAAAACCAATAATGAAAAAAAACAAAATAGCTAAAGTTACCATCTTAATCTTATTCCTCTTTCTCCTCTAGAAGATTTTGTAATACTTCAAACTCTTCCTTTAATTTTATGTAATCGTTCATTGTGTTCACAGCTGTAAGTACTGCTAAACTCGTAGTATCTAATGATTTATTAAATTGGTGAATCTCTTTCATTTTCTCATCTACTAAACTAGCAACACGCTTCACATGTTCTGATGATTCTTCACCAACCACATTATAAGATCTTCCATATATTTGAACTGTTGTTCTTACTTTATTCGGTTGGGTCACCTTCATACCCCCTACAAATTCTATTCACTTATCTGATTATACTATGGTTTTATTTGAGAATATAGTAAAACCTATATTTTATCATGATGTGTAGACAATGTAACTTTAGAAGTTTCAAACAAAACCAAGCGATTGATTGAAGTCTCACTATATATTAACATGAACAAGCTGATTAGAAAACTATTCCGATATGATGAACTCTGTTATAATTACAGAAGACTATAAAAAGGAGCGGTCCGATTGTCCAATATTGTTATACAAATGAATCAGAGTGATCTATCCAAATTACATAAACATTATGAACGTGCTATCGTAAAAAAACCAGCAAATGCACTTTTTTTAGCAAAAGTAAATCAGACAACCATTACAGCATATAAATCGGGAAAAGTAATGTTTCAAGGGCAACATGCAGAAACAGAAGCTAGTAAGTGGAGCACAACTTTACCTAATAAGACCTCGACTAATACAGTTAACGATCACGCATATGCTCCTACAAAATCTTTATTTCATACTTCCCATATTGGAACAGACGAAGCAGGAACGGGAGATTACTTTGGACCAATCACAGTGAGTGCTGTGTACGTACCAGATAATAAAATAGAAGAGTTAAAACAATTAGGGATTACGGATTCCAAGACATTAACAGATGATAACATTGCACGTTTAGCAAAAAAATTAGTAAAATTACGCATTCCTTATACGTTGTTAACATTAAACAACAAAAAATACAATCAACTTCAAAAAAAGGGATGGAATCAAGGTAAAATGAAAGCAATGCTTCATCATCATGCGATAGAGAAACTTATTGCAAAAATTGGGATGCATGCACCTATATTAATCGATCAATTCTGTCAACCTAGTGTTTACTCAAAGTATATCCATACAGAAAACATGCAATTACATGAAAACACTTATTTTATGACGAAAGCGGAAAGCCACTCCACCTCTGTAGCTGCTGCTTCGATTATAGCTAGAGCTAAATTTGTGAAAGAGATGGACCTTCTCTCAAGTAAATTAGGAATCACTGTTCCGAAGGGCGCTTCTAGCAGAGTAGATGAAACATGTGCGTATTTAATTAAAAAACACGGAATGACTATTTTAGAAGATGTTGCAAAAGTTCATTTTGCTAATACAGAAAAAGCAAAAAAATATATATAAAAAACGAACGGTGCTAAGACAGCCCGTTCGTTTTTTTCTTTAACCTCTTAATTGTGCATCAAATTGTTCTTTCACTGCTTCTAAAATGGCATGATAAGATGCTTCTACTTCTTCATCTGTTAATGTTCTTTCAGGGTCTTGGTAGAACAAGCTAAAGGCAATGGATTTCTTACCTTCTTCTAAATGTTCTCCTTGATACACGTCAAATACTTGAATATCCTTTACTAATTCTCCACCTGCGTCTTTTATCACTGCTTGAACTTCTCCTGCTTTCACATCTTGATCTAGCACTAAAGCAATATCTCTAGTAGTACTTGGATATCTAGGTATGACAGAGAAACTAGGTTCATTTTCGTGAATATCTAATAGATATGCGAAGTCGATATCGAAAACATATGTTTCTTTTAATCCATATGACTTTTGAACACCAGGATGAACTTGCCCGACAAATCCAATAGGACGCTCACCAATGAATAATTGAGCCGTACGTCCAGGATGCATGCCATCTATTTTTGCTTGCTTATATGTGACATCTAATTTCAATGATGTGAATAAAGCTTCTACAATACCTTTTACAACAAAGAAATCTACAGCTTTCTTCTCTTGTTGCCATGCATGTGAAAGCCATTGTCCTGTAATCGCACCAGCTAAACGTGTTGTCTCAATTGGCTGTTTCGTCACTTTTTCTTCTTTTGAGATAAAAATACTACCAAGTTCATAATAAGCAACATCTGTTTGTTTACGTGCTAAGTTATAGCCGACAGCATGTAACATCTCAGGAAGAATACTTACACGTAATGTACTATGTTCTTCACTCATTGGCATTGCTAACGATACTGTTGAAACGAACTCTTCTTTGACTTCAGGACTAATGAATTGTGTTGCTCGTTCTTTACTAGTCAAAGAATAAGTGACTGTTTCCGCTAATCCTATTCCTTCTAATAAATGTTTCACATGGCGCTTTAATGCTTGTTTTCTCGTTAAACCACCTGCTTGGCTACCGCCTTTTGGTAATGTAAAAGGTAAATTATCATAGCCATAAATTCGAGCAACTTCCTCTACCATATCTTCAAATATAACGATATCTTGTCTACGTGTTGGTGCATGAACAGTAAAAGTTTCCCCATCTTGTTCATAGTTGAAATTTAATTTGCGTAAAATATCTGCAATTTCCTCATTTGAAATTGATGTACCTAATCTATTATTGATTTCAGATGTCCAAATTGTTACATGTTTTTCTGATTTATCTAATTGATCAAATTCTACTGCACCAGATAAAATTGTTGCGTTCGCATATTGTTCTAATAACTGACATGCACGTACTCCCGCTTCTCTGACACGATTCGGATCTACACCTTTTTCAAAACGCGTACTAGCTTCACTTCTTAAATCAAATTGTTTCGATGTTTTACGAACAACTTGGCCATCAAAATAAGCAGCTTCGATTAATACATTCGTTGTCTCGGAAGATACTTCTGAATCTGCTCCACCCATTACTCCAGCTAAAGCAACAGGAATACTGCCATTCGTAATGACAAGATTGTCTTTCGATAACTTTCTTTCTTGATCATCTAAAGTTGTTAATACTTCCCCGTCTTTTGCCATTCTTACAACAACTTCATTAGATCCGAACTTATCCAAATCAAATGCATGTAATGGTTGACCATATTCTAATAAAACATAATTGGTTATATCGACTACATTATTAATTGGTCGAATACCAGCTGCCATTAAATAGTTTCTCATCCATAATGGAGATGACCCAATTTGGACATCTTTTGCTATAAATGCGCCATAATAAGGATTCACGTCTGGTGCTTCCACTTTTACTGATAGGATGTCTTCTGCTACCTCATTTGCTGTTCTAACAGATGTTTGAGGCAAACGAATTGGAACATCTAGTATTGCTGCAACTTCATATGCTACACCTAACATACTAAGCGCATCTGAACGATTCGGAGTTAACCCTAATTCCATGATTAAATCATCTAAGTTTAATAATGAAGTAACATCTGCTCCAATTTCTACGTCTGCTGGAAAAACAAAGATACCTGAAGCATATTCCTTTTCAATATATTTTTCAGCGACACCTAATTCTTGTAAGGAGCAAATCATCCCATTCGATTCTACGCCACGCAACTTAGCTTTTTTAATTTTAAAATTACCTGGAAGAACTGCACCCGGTTTCGCCACTGCTACTTTTTGACCTTTTGCAATGTTTGGTGCACCACATATAATTTGAAGTGTTTCTT
>JAJUGF010000135.1 GCA_029268495.1 Gracilibacillus sp. | reverse complement strand
TGGATGGTTACTCCACATTATCATTATGGTCCGAATATTGATGGATATGAATATTCACGGTGGGGAACGTATCATTTTGCTGACCGTAATGGAATAGGTGTAGATCGCACGCAAGCAACTGGTACAAGCTATACATCACAATACAATGAACCAAATGCTTCTATATATGAACAATTAGATACATGTCCTGATGAGCTGATTTTATTTTTCCATCATGTTCCATACGACTATGTTCTTCATAGTGGAAAAACAATTATTCAACATATTTATGACACGCACTTTTTAGGATATAAACAAGTAGAACAACTTATAAAAAAATGGGCTATGTTGGAGAATGTTATCGATGTAGATACATTTAGGAATGTGGAAGAAAGATTACAATTACAGCGAGCGAATGCAAAAGAGTGGCGTGATCAAATAAATACCTATTTCTACAGAAAATCAGGTATTCCTGATCAACAAAAGAGAACCATTTATTGATGGAATAGTAGGAGGAATGCCAATATGAAAATGGTATTTAGATGGTTTGGAGAAGGAAATGATAGTGTATCATTACAACATATCAAACAAATACCTGCTGTAGAGGGAATTGTATGGGCACTTCATGATATAAAAGTAGGAGAAGTATGGCCATTAGAAAGAATACAAATGATGAAAGAACAAGCGGATACGTATCACTTACATTTAGATGTAGTAGAAAGTGTCAATATTCATGAATCGATTAAATTAGGATTAGATACTCGAGACATGTATATTGATAACTATATAGAAACATTAAAAAATCTAGCTAAAATAGGTGTCAAAGTAGTCTGTTATAATTTCATGCCAGTATTTGATTGGGTGAGAACAGAATTATTTCGCTCTCATCCAGATCAATCTACAGCGATGTTTTATGAAAAAGCAAAAGTCGATCAAATGAATCCAATTGAATTAGTCAATAGAATTGCTAGTAATAAGACGTTCACGATGCCAGGATGGGAATTAGATCGTTTAGAAACATTGAAGGAATTATTCCTAGCATACAAATATGTCTCAGAAAATGATCTGCGGGATAATCTACATTATTTCTTAGAAAGGGTCATTCCCGTTTGTGAAAGTTTAGATATCAAGTTAGCCATTCATCCAGATGATCCGCCATGGTCTATTTTTGGGTTACCTCGCATTGTTACAACAGGAGAGAATTTAGAGAAGATTACTAAGTTAGTAGATAGTCCTTATAATGGGATTACTTTTTGTAGTGGCGCGTTAGGTGTCAACCCAAAGAATGATTTAATAGATATTATTCATAAGTGTAAAGAACGTATTCATTTTGCACATATACGAAATGTTTTGTTGTTTGAAAATGGTGATTTTATTGAAACTTCTCATCTCACTAGGGATGGGTCCTTACCTATTGATGAAGTAATGAAGGCTCTAAGTGATTGTAATTTTACTGGATATATGAGACCAGACCATGGCAGACATATCTGGGGCGAGGAGTGTCGGCCTGGCTATGGATTATATGATAGAGCACTTGGGATTATGTATTTACATGGACTTTGGGATGGGTATCAATTAAAGAAAAAGGAGGAAGCATCCTATGTTACCAATTCATAAAAATTTAGAAAATAAAGTATGTGTTGTAACAGGTGGAGGTGGAGTGTTATGTGGCAGAATGGCTGAAGAACTAGCACGTCAAGGAATGAAAGTGGCCATTCTTAATCGAACATATGAAAAAGCTGTCGCCATTGTAAAAAAAATTGAAGAAAATGGCGGTCAAGCAATCGCTATAGAATGTAATGTTCTAGACCACGATGCAGTTATAAAAGCAGAAGAAGTCGTATATCAACGGTTTGGATGTTGTGATGTGTTGATTAACGGAGCGGGTGGTAACCATCCTGAAGGAACGACAACAAATGAACAATTTAATCAAGAAGATATGAATAATCCGAGTTTAAGATCCTTTTTTGACATGACGACAGAAGGATTTGGATCTGTATTTAATTTGAATTTTCTAGGTACATTCATTCCAACACAAGTATTTGGCAAACGAATGGTGAATAGAAGAACAAACGTTATTAATATTTCATCTATGAGTGCATATAGTCCAATGACAAAAGTACCTGCCTATAGTGCTGCAAAAGCGGCAGTGAACAATTTTACACAATGGTTAGCAGTGCATATGGCTGAAGCAAATGTTCGTGTAAATGCAATAGCTCCGGGATTTTTCTTAACAGAACAAAATCAATCTTTATTACTACAACAAGATGGAAATCCTACTCCAAGAATGCAAAAAATTCTCGACCATACTCCAATGCGACGTTTAGGAAAACCGGATGATTTATTAGGTACTTTATTGTGGTTAGTAGATGAAGAAGCGAGTGGCTTTGTCACAGGTACATGTATCCCTGTAGATGGTGGATTTATGGCATATAGTGGGGTGTGAAGTTTCGATAAGGCATGTGATTTGATAGTATTAAAAAAAATAGTGATAAGTGAGCTTCTAATAATATTATATACCGAACCTTTACATAAACATGTGAAGATTCGGTTTTTTATTAAAATTATTACTATTCCGTTGTTGCTATAATAGATTCGCGATTTGTTAAATAGAAATTCTCAATAGTAAATGCTGCAATACCTAATACGGTAGAATGATGTTTTAATTTAGCTACATGTATGTGTACATCGTCTTTATTAAACCCAATTGCATTTTGCTCAATACGCTTTTTAATTGCAGGGATGATATATGCATCTGCAATTTGCATTGAATTACCTATGATGACTTGTTCAGGGTTAAAAATATGAATGATATTCGTAATACCTACACCTAAATAATCCCCAATTTTTTCGAACAATCTGATTGCTTTTTCGTTGCCGCTTTCACATGCTTCTATAAGTGATGTGATTGTAGGATGTGTAAAACCTAATTCTTTTGCTTGTTCAAGTAATGCTTTTTCAGAGGCATATAGCTCCCAACATCCTTTATTTCCACAGCGGCATACTCTTCCATCTTTTTCAATAGTCATATGTCCAATTTCACCTGAAAAGCCTCTTAAACCTTTATATAAGTTTCCGTCCAATATTAATCCAACACCGATCCCAATACTTACACTTGCGTAAATAAGTTCATTGGAAAGTTGTCCAACGCCGTACATTTTCTCACCATATGCACCAGCATTTGCTTCATTCTCAATAATGATTGGTAACTTATATCTATCCACGAGCATTTGCTTTAAGGGAACTTTTTTCCAACCCAGATTAGGTGCTAATAGTATTTCACCTTCTGTTGTAATGACACCAGGTACACCAACACCAATTCCTACAATGCCATACTCGGACGTGGGTGCATGTGTTATCATATAATCTATTAGGTTATATAAGTGTGTTTGTACTACATCCAAATTGTCATTTTCGAATTGTTGGACTTTTTCTATTATAATGGTTCCTCGTAAATCTGTCAGTACTGCTAGAATCTGTGTTACACCTAAATCGATAGAAATTGTGTAGCCAGCTTTTTCATTTAAAAGAAGCATTACAGGTCTTCTTCCACCGCTAGATTCACCCGTACCTGATTCGTTAATTAATTTCTCATCCAGCAATTCACTTACTAAAGAAGAGACAGTTCCTTTATTTAATCCAGTGATTTGGGCAATTGTAGCTCTAGAAATGGGAGCTCTCTTAATAATAGTATCTAAAACAAGCGCTTTATTTTCCTTTTTCACGACATGTTGATTCCATGTTTGACTCACATTTTTCACTCGCTCTCTTAAGTATTCAATGATTAAGCCAATTTTACCATACTGAAAAAAAATATTCTATCATCTTTGTTTATTCACTAGACAAACTTAGTTTGAGTTGCTATAATAACTTTGGATTAACCAATACAATATAATTTTTGGAGGTATGTAAAAATGACATGGTTTGAAAACGTTAACAAGATTAAGTATGAAGGTCCTCAATCTAAAAATAATCTAGCATTTAAATTTTATAATCCTGAAGAAGTGATTAACGGTAAGACAATGGAAGAGTATTTGCGCTATGGTGTGGCATATTGGCACACATTTACAGCAGATTTATCAGATCCATTTGGTTCAGGTACAGCTATTCGTGGATGGGACAAATTCGATGGTATGGACCGTGCGAAAGCAAGAGTAGAAGCTGCATTTGAGTTTTTTGAAAAAATCGGAGCTAAATACTTCTGTTTTCATGATGTAGATATTGCTCCAGAAGGTGAGACTTTAAGTGAAAGTAATAAAAATCAAGATGTCATTGTTGCAATGATTAAAGAATACATGAAAGATAGTGATGTAAAATTATTATGGAATACTGCAAATAATTTCACGAATCCTCGATTTGTTCATGGTGCAGCATCTTCAAGTAATGCAGATGTATTCGCATATTCTGCTGCGAAAGTAAAGAAACAATTAGAAATCGGGAAAGAATTAGGTGGAGAAAACTACGTATTCTGGGGTGGTCGTGAAGGCTACGAGACACTACTAAATACGGATTTAGGTTTAGAACAAGATAATTTAGCACGCTTCTTCCAAATGGCTGTGGATTATGCGAAAGAGATTGGCTTTGATGCACAATTCTTAATAGAACCAAAACCAAAAGAGCCATCTACACATCAATATGATTTTGATTCACAATCAACACATGCTTTCTTATTAAAATATGGTTTAGTTGACCATTTTAAACTAAATATTGAAGCGAACCATGCGACACTTGCAGGACATACGTTTGAACATGAATTACGTTATGCACGTGTCAATGGATTATTAGGTTCTGTTGATGCAAACCAAGGTGATCCATTATTAGGATGGGATACAGATGAATTCCCGGCAGATATCTATTCTACTACATTAGCAATGTATGAAATTATTAAAAATGGTGGATTAGGTTCAGGTGGATTGAACTTTGATGCAAAAGTTCGTCGTGGTTCATTTGACCCTGAAGATTTATTCCATGCACATATTGCAGGTATGGACCATTTCGCAGTTGGCTATAAAGTAGCGAGTAAACTTGTGGAAGATAATGTTTTTGAGAATATCATTGATGAGCGTTATGCAAGTTACAAAGAAGGTATTGGAAAAGATATCGTAGAAGGAAAAGCAGACTTTAAATCATTAGAAGAATATGCATTAGGTCTGAAAGAAATCAAAAATAAATCTGGTCGCTTAGAAGTGATTAAAGCGACAATTAATCAATACTTATTAACTGCATATGCTGGTGAACTATAAGAAAATGAGTAGAAGACTTAGTGATTACTAGGTCTTCTCTCTATATGATTTTATCAAAGAGGTGAGTCGATGAGCTATGTTATTGGAGTAGATTTAGGTACAAGTGCAGTAAAGCTATTATTAGTTAACAAAAAAGGGGAAGTAGTTCACGAAGTATCGAGAGAGTATCCACTTATTCAAGAAAGAACAGGATACTCTGAACAGAATCCAGAAGATTGGGTGTCACAAACCATTGATGGAATTAAAGAATTAACGACAACGTTTAATGGAGACACATCAGAAATCGAAGGACTTAGTTTTTCAGGGCAGATGCATGGACTTGTGTTATTGGATGAACAAAATCAAGTATTAAGAAATGCAATATTATGGAATGATACACGTACAACAGCCCAGTGTAAGGAAATTTACCAAAAGGTTGGTAAGGAACGCTTTATTTCGATTACAAAGAATCTAGCTTTAGAAGGCTTTACTTTACCCAAGTTATTATGGGTAAAGGAACACGAACCAGCTATATACGCAAGAGTAAGCACATTCGTATTACCAAAGGATTATGTAAGATATAGATTAACTGGGCAGATTCATATGGATTACTCAGATGCTGCAGGTACTAGTTTATTAGATGTCGCTGCAAAAGAATGGTCCAAAGAAATATGTGAACAATTGGGAATATCTACTTCTATTTGTCCGCCACTTATTGAATCACATCAAAATGTAGGTAAAATTTCTTTAGAAGTAGCAAATCAAACCGGATTATCTGTGGATACAGATGTATTTGCTGGTGGTGCGGATAATGCATGTGGAGCGATTGGATCAGGCATTTTATCTGAAGGTAAAACATTTGCAAGTATTGGAACATCTGGTGTTGTGCTTTCATATGAACCGACAGGTACGAAAGATTATGAAGGAAAAGTCCACTATTTTAATCATGGAGAAGAAGATAGTTATTATGCAATGGGCGTTACGCTCGCTGCAGGACATAGTCTGAATTGGTTCAAGAAAACTTTTGCAAATGAATTATCTTTTGAACAATTACTTGAAGGCGTTGGTGAAGTACCAGTGGGGTCGAATGGTTTACTGTTTACTCCTTATATTGTTGGGGAGCGAACACCACACGCTGATTCACAAATTAGAGGTAGCTTTGTTGGTATGGATAGTTCTCATACATTGAAAGATTTTGCACGTGCTGTATTAGAAGGAATCACATTTTCATTAAATGAGTCTATAGCCATTTTTAGAGAAAATGGAAAACAAATAGACACAGTTTATTCGATTGGTGGTGGTGCAAAGAATAATGATTGGTTACAAATGCAAGCAGACATTTTTAATGCGAAAATCGTCAAACTAAAAAGTGAACAAGGGCCTGGAATGGGGGCAGCAATGCTAGCAGCCTATGGATCAGGGTGGTTTCATTCATTAAAAGATTGTGCGGAAGCTTTTCTTGAAGATGCAGAAACATTTGAACCAATCGAAAAGAATGTGCGAGCATATGAACAATTATTTACTCTTTACAAAAAAGTGTATGGAGATACCAAACAGTTAAATGATGCTTTAATGGCATTTAGGAAGTAACGCAATTTTTGTTAGTGTGAGAGAAAAAACCGGATGAATCTGGAATGATTGATATT
>JAJUGF010000134.1 GCA_029268495.1 Gracilibacillus sp. | reverse complement strand
TCCACCATTCTCTGTCATGATTGGTGCAATTACGTTAACAAGTTGTGCCATACATGCAACTTTTACTCGATCTGAGTGACGAAGCATTGTATTTAGCATACTTCCTACTAGTAATGCATCTTCAAATGTATAGACATCCTCTAATTGTGGAGGTGCAACCGTCCATGGTTCAATTTCTTTATCCTGATCATTGGAGTGGAACCATACATTCCATTCATCAAAGCTCAAGTACATATTTTTCTTACTACGCTTCTTCGCTTTAATATAGTCGCATGTTGAGATAACTGTTTGGATGAAATTCTCCATGTCCATTGATTTTGCTAGGAAGTTAGCTGTATCGCCACTTCTATTTCCATAATATTGGTGTAGAGAAATGTAATCAGCCACTTCATATGTGTGTTCTAATGTATCTGCTTCCCACTGTGGAAATGTTGGCATTGCGGAACTCGAGCTTCCACAAGTAACAAGTTCAATAGAAGGATCAACTAAACGCATTGCTTTACCAGTCTCGGCAGCAAGTCTACCATATTCATATGCAGTTTTTTGTCCTAATTGCCATGGTCCATCCATTTCATTTCCTAAACACCATACTTTAATATTGTGAGGGTCTTCATATCCATGTGATTTACGTAAATCACTCCAATACGTGCCACCAGGATGATTACAGTATTCTAGTAAATTACGCGCAGCATCTACACCTCTAGTTCCAAGGTTCACAGCCATCATCACATCTGTTCCAACCTTCTTAGCCCAATCAACAAATTCATTTGTACCTACTTGGTTCGTTTCCGTCACTCGCCAAGCTAATTCTAATCGTTTCGGACGGCTTTCTTTTGGACCAACACCATCTTCCCAATTATATGCAGATACCATGTTTCCGCCTGGATATCGTACGATTGGAACTTGTAATTCTTTTACAAGATCAATGACATCTTGTCTAAAACCGTGATTATCCGCTGTTGGGTGTTCTGGTTCATAAATCCCACCATATACAGCTCGTCCTAAATGTTCAATAAATGAACCATATATTCTTGCGTCAATTTCTGAAATTTGGAATTCCTTGTCGATGACCATTTTTGCTTTTACTGATTCGTTTGCCATTTGATTCATCCTCTCCTCTGATTCCTCATCATTTGTAATTCATACAGATTTAAACGCTTCCATACAAAATAAAAAAATAATAATTCGCTTTCAGTTGAACGTACATTTTAATATATACACATATAATTGAAGTGGATGTACGTATATTTAGATTACAAAACAGATGGAGAATAGTCAAGACTTTCAGCTTAAATTTAATACTATTAATAGAAAAGAAATATAGATATTTTTTCTTAACACAAAACACGAACGATGTTATTTGTATTGTTTCGCTATAAAAGATGATAGGGAACAACTCTAATGAGTAATTAAGAGATGAATTGTGGACGTATACCCCGCTCCAGCTTACCCACTCCCGTTTCCACTACTACGGTATATTTTTCCCTAAGACCCACTTTTTTTGGCGTTCTTTGCTAAAAAAGTTAGCTTAGGGGAAAAATCCACGGAAAGTGAAACGGACAAGTTGGAGCGGTTACAAAGCACATATAAACTTGCAAAGTCATCAAATAGAGTTATATATGAAATTTTCTATCTAATACGCACAAAATCCAAACAATTCGGTAAATAGCCACCGAATCGTTTGGATTTTTCAAGTTAAAGAAATACTTTGAATCTCATTTTTTCTTTTCACCACTAATTGATATTGTAATAATTTTAGTTATTTTTCAACAACTGGTCATCCTTCTTCTCTATTTGTACAATACTTAACCAATTAATACCTAAAATGACTAATACAATGAATAGTAGTGGAATTAGTACAGTAAATTCTATACACAAAATACCAACAACAAATAACCATAGCACCATTAATATTGTTGTAATCGGCTTTGTCATTGTCATAACAAAAGCTAATTTTAAATATTCACTTTTTTTCATCTCAAATCTTGAGTAAATCGGAAAGAAATGTAGTAATAAACCAGTAAGAATAAAAAATAACATTGAAACACCTATTAGTAGCACCGTTCCTACCATATTAGATGTAGTAATTAAAAAATTAAAATCAATGTAGATAAATAGGACAGCTATCCAAAAGAATATCCCTATTATGTTGCTTGATTTAAAATTGTTTTTATATAACGTCCAAAATTCACGAAATACAGACTCTACTTCTTCATTTTTGATCATTTTACGAACTAAAGAACTGACAGCAGCAGTTGCGGGCATAAGTCCGAGTATAATTCCACCTAACAAAGTGAAAAATACCCACAAACAATTCATCCATACCAATTTCACTAATTTGTCTAACATTTGCATGATGTTACCTGCCCAGCCCGTCTCCATTGTCCCAAAACTCCTTTTCATTACTTGTTGTCAATTTTCTTAGCGATTGCTACATTTCCTTGTGAATCTTTACCCATATATACAATGGTTTCGTTCCAATTCTCCCAGTCCCATCCATTACTTACTACACCATTAAATAGCGTATCTTGTACAGACACATTGTAACAATTTTCGGATAAAGAAGACCAAGATTTCTCAGTTAATTCTACCACAGTAGCAATATCTTGTCCGTCATTATGCTGATCAACAACAATCCATTCCCATTTTCCAATCAACCTACCTATATTCACCTGCTCATCTGTTTCTCCAGCATATCTTTGGGGAGATACTAATGGCCAGCCATCTCTTGTCCAACTAATTTTGCGAATATGTAAATAATGCCACCTCTTGTCTTTTGGCGCTCGAATATGATGACAGACATAATAAGTATCTTCATCTGTCAATATAGAGTTATGACCTGGTGCAACCCAACCATCATGCCCTTCAAAACGATACCCACCAAGTACCTTCATACCAATTGTATACTGATCCTTTTCTAAATCTGTCATGACATTCCCATTAAAGTCTACATACGGACCTTCAATATTCTTCGATCTTGCAACCCTAATATTATAATTAGAGAACAACGAATCATAGGAAACAAATAAATAATAATAATCAAATGTTGGATGATATACAATATACGGTCCTTCTAATGCTCGATCTACACTTCTATTACGTTTAGCAAGTAATGTTCCTCTTCCTTCTTTGACAAACTTTCCTGTAGATGGATTGATTTCTGCAACATATAATCCTCCAAAGAATGAACCATATACCATCCATGGTTTCCCATCGCGATCAAACGTAATATTAGGATCAATTGCATTAGGTCCATCCGTTCCTTCAACAGATTTATACACTTCACCTAAATCTGTATATGGACCTTCTATTGTATCACTCGTTGCAACACCAATAAACGATTGTGTTTTACCGAATTGACTTGCAGCATAGTACATATAATACGTATCACCATAATTCACTACCTCTGGAGCCCACAATCCATTTGCACCTGTCCATTTTTTGGCTGTTTCTGGTACACCTTCTGCAAATGCTCGTCCAACAAATGTCCAATTAATTAAATCTTGAGATTTTCTAATCTGGATACCTGCTTTGAATTCTCCACCATTCTGTGCATCTGTAGAAAAGACATAATACCAATCCCCATCCTTAATAATTGCAGGATCATGTGCATTATTCGTCGTCCATTTTGAATCATCATGTATCACAGTCTCGTCATATAATTTATCTTTAGGTAATTGTATTGAATTTATCATTTTGTCACCTCATATCTCTCATTATAAGAATACTCTACTATCAAAATGACAGTAGAGTATATTTCTTTAACCTTTAACACCTGAAATGGCGATTGATTCGATAATTTGTTTTTGGAAAATAAGGAAAATAATCAACATCGGTAATAATGCGATAATCGATGCCGCCATAATTAATGGATAATCTGTTTGAATGGCATATGTCGCATTAAAGTTAGCAATTACTAATTGAATCGTTAATTTCTCTGGTGAATTCAAGTAAATAATCGGTGCTAAGTAATCATTCCATACTGCCATAAACCATAAAATAAATTGTGCTGCTATTGCTGGTTTGATTAACGGTACAATAATTCGGTAGAAAATACCAAAGAATGACGTTCCATCAATTTTTGCTGCTTCAATTACTGCATTAGGAACATTAATCAAGTACTGTCTTAAGAAAAAGACCATAACAATATTTCCAAATATAGGCGGGATAATTAGTGGCAATAATGTATCTACCCATCCAGCACTTGCAAACATAGAGAATTGAGGAATCATTAAACTTGGATATGGAATCATCATTGCTGATAATAACAACAAGAAGATTGCATTTTTGTTTTTAAGACGTAATTTAGCAAAAGCAAATGCCGCTAAACTAGACGTAAATGAACCAACAATTGTTACAGATAAAGATATGATTAAACTATTCTGAATACCTGATAGTAACGGACCTGCTTGCCAAATCTCCAGATATTTCGAAAAGTCGAACTCGCTTGGAATCCACACTGGTGGCAATGCAAATACATCTGACTTTTGTTTTACAGATGTAGATAACATCCATAACAATGGTGCAATCATAAATACAGCACCAGCGGATAATGCTACAAATATTAAACTGTCAGCTACTTTTTTTCTTTTTACTTGTGACAATGTTCTCACCTCAACTTATCTTTTAAGACTATTGTAAATCTATTAATCGATTTCAAATGATGATCTGTCATTTAGTTTAAACTGAATCAATGTGACGATAAAAATGATAATACCTAATACTACGGATAGTGTAGATGCATAACCCATTTGTAAGTTATCAAATGCTTTTTTCCAAATATAGAATACTACTGTTGCCGCACTATATTCTGGTCCACCTGTCGGTGTCATAATGTTAATTTCTGTAAACATTTGCGCACCACCAATGATATTTGTAATAACTAAGAAAAAAGTTACCGGTTTTACCATTGGCCAAGTAATATGAAGAAATTGTTGGAAACTATTCGCCCCATCAAGATCTGCTGCTTCGTAGTACATTTTCGGTACACTTTGTAATGCAGCTAAGTAAAGAAGCATGGAATACCCTAAACCTTTCCAAACAGTCATAATAATTAAGGCTGGTTTAACTGTAGCTGTATTTTGCAACCAGTTTGGACCATCAATTCCGATTAATGATAAGAACTGATTCACTAAACCATAATCTCCATTATAAGCCCATTGCCACAACACAGAGATTGCTGCTAATGATGATACTACAGGAATGTAATAAATCACTCGGAATGTCGTTGTACCAGGAATCCCCCGGTTAAGTCCCATTGCTAGTATTAAGGATAGGAATAGACCAATTGGAATACCTAGCATCATAAAGAATGTATTAAATAAAGCTTTTCTAAAATAATCATCAGATAATAACTTTACATAGTTATCAATACCGACAAAGTTCATTGTCCCTAATCCATTCCAATTCGTAAATGATGCATAAATGGAGAAGAAGAATGGATATAAAGTGAAAATTAAATAACCGACTAATGGTGCTAAAATGAAAATAAATGCTGCTATCGATTCTTGACGATATAGTCTAGATTTTCTTGGTTTTTGTACGGATGTTGTTTTTGACACTGACATGGATATTCACCTCAAATTCTTTCATAACCAATGATTAATTGGTAATATTTTTACTTGGAATTAAGCAAACCTTCCTTCATGTTGATAAATAACGAAGAAAAGATTTGCTTAAAGCCATGTAAATACCACTCATTATTTCTATTTCGAACATGGACTTATTTCTTTTGAATGGGAAAGGAAGATAATACCATTCATTATAAATGACAGGTAATACCTCCCTATTCAACTTAATGTAACTAATCCCTACTTATTTTGATTGATTTTCTAATTCAATAGCATTATCAAGATATTCTTGCATTTTCGGTTGAACTTCTTTTACATATTCAGCAGCTGTCTTCTTACCATCAAGCACTGGTTGTACATTTGTAAAGAAGTAATCATACCATTCTGCATTATATGTGTTGTTTGCTGGTAATGCACGACCATAATCTTCTACAATTTGAAGATATTCTTCTTTGTTTGCTGGCATAGATGAATCATCTGCTGCCCAATCTTGTGCCATATCTTTCAAGTTAGGAATTTGGATACGTGCATCTACAAGTGCTTGTTGTCCTTCTTCAGATGCAGTTAAGTAATATACTAACTCCGTTGCTAAATCCGGGTATTCTGTTGCTTGTGCTACCGCAATACCTAAAGTTCCAATCCATGATGCTGATACGCCTGTTTTTCCAGCAGGGTAAGGAATGACATCATACTCGAAGTCTAACTCTGTATCAAATGTAGCTAAATCCCATGGTGCTACAGGGAAGAATGCCAATTGACCTTGCATCCAACGTTGATACGTATCTAATGTTTGCGCATCTTCAATAGATGGTGTAATTTCATACACGTTTTGGTGATCTGCAAACCATTGTAATGCTTCTGCGAATTCTGGTGTATCTACTGTTACTTTTGTTTGTGTTTCATCTAAGAAATCGCCACCATTACTCCATACAAATGATTGTAATACCCAGTTGATATTAAATCCTGTACCATATTGGTCAATTTTACCATCGCCATCTGTATCTTTCGTTAACTCTTGGTTTACTTCAATAAATTTATCCCATGTCATTGGCTCATCTTTGTCAGGCAACTCCAAACCTGCTTCTTCAAACATTGTTTTGTTGTAACCTAATGAGAATGGACCAACATCTTTCGGCATCGCATAGATAGAACCAGTTCCTTGTGTTTCACCATCAAATCGATAGCTATCTACACCATATTGCCAAATATTATCTAGATTAATATTATCATTGCTTTCTACATATTCTGTTAAATCTAACAATACGTTACTGTGTACGTATGATCTTACTTCACCAGGTGCAATATAGAATACATCTGGTACTTGGTTACCAGTAATCGCAGCTTTTAATTTTGTTGCATATTGATCTGC
>JAJUGF010000133.1 GCA_029268495.1 Gracilibacillus sp. | reverse complement strand
ATTACAGCAGATGAATTAGATGCACACAATACGTTTGATAAACCAGATAACGTAAAACCAGAAGAATATAATCAATTCCAAATAAGTGGCAGTGAATTAACATTGCAACTGCCTGCAAAATCTGTTGTAAGTATATCTGTTAAATAACAAAAAAATGATAGGTAGCCGAACATAATTTTGAAAGTATGTTCGGCTATTTAATATTTAATTGTCAATAATTATAATACAACTATACAATCCCAACAAAAAGAAATTATAATAGAATCATCAAATAGGAATAGGATGTGGTAAAATGACTAAGACGTTATATTTGGATTGCTTCTCAGGAATTAGTGGGGATATGACTGTAGCTGCATTATTAGCTACAGGAGTTTCGTTTGATGAATTGCAAGAAGAATTAAAGAAAATAGGAATGAATAAAGAATACGAATTAATAGTAAAACAAGTGAATAAAAATGGAATAACTAGCTATAAATTTGATGTACTTTACGAAGAATCTAAGCATGCAGACCATCATCATAGCCATGAGCATAGTCATCACCATGATAGTGATACGCATGAACATAGCCATTCACATTATCACGGACATAGCCATCATCATAGTCATGAACATCATCACCATCACCGTACATATAAAGATATTGTTTCCATGATTAATGAGAGTGAACTGTCTAATAAAACGAAGGAAATGGCATTAGAGATGTTTAAAGTGATTGGACAAGCAGAGGCAAAAATACATGGACAATCATTAGATGACGTTCATTTTCATGAAGTCGGTGCAATTGATTCGATTATTGACATCGTAAGTGTAGCTATATTGATAGACAAATTAGAAATTGAAAAAGTCATTGCCTCACATATCCCGGTTGGATCAGGGCATATTCATATTGATCATGGTACATATCCGGTTCCTGCACCTGCAACTTTAGAAATATTAAAAGGTGTCCCAATTAAAAAAAGTTCACTTAAAGGAGAATTAACTACACCAACTGGTGCGGCTATTATCAAAGTACTCGTTAAGGAATTTTCGCTTGGTATGCCAGATTTGATTGTGAGTGAAATAGGATATGGCGCAGGAACGAAGACATTTAAAGAACATCCAAACGTATTAAGGGCAGTAATTGGAACGTCAAAGTAATGGAATTGAAGGGGATTAACGATGGAAGAATTTGTTGTATTAATTAAATATTTTGTACTTGGTTTAGTACAGGGGATTACAGAACCGATACCAATATCCTCAAGTGGACATCTTGTTATAGCTAGAGAATTATTTGGTATTGAAGCAAAAGGATTATCTTTTGAGATTTTTGTTAATTTCGCATCGCTTTTAGCAGTACTGGTCATTTATTGGAAAGATATTGTTCGTTTAGCAGTAAACGGAGTTAGCTATGTTGCGAAAAGAGAACAAGATACGAAAAAGGATTTTAATTTTATTATCTATTTGATTATTGCTACCATTCCAGTTGGTGTAGTTGGTGTATTATTTGGTGATGCAATCGGGGAAGCGTTAAGTAATACAAAAGTTGTTGGGATTACATTATTGATTACTGCTGTTGCGGTATGGATGATACGTAATCTTAGAGGAAGAAAAGATGATGGTGATTTAACTGTGAAAGATGCACTGATTGTGGGACTTGCACAAACGGTAGCAGTGACTCCAGGAATTAGTCGTTCAGGTGCAACAATTGTTGGATCTATGTTAATGGGAATGAAGCAAGAAACAGCACTTAGGTTCTCATTTCTTCTTTATATTCCGGTGAGTCTTGGTACAGGGATTTTGGAAATTCCAGATATGTTAAAAGATCCAACGATGGATACATTACTTATCCCTTACATCATTGCATTTATTACATCATTCATTGCAACATATTTTGCATTAAAATGGCTAATGGACATTATGGCAAAAGGTAATTTAAAATATTTCTCTTACTACTGTGTCATTGTCGGGATTTTAGTTATACTTTTCCTTTAATAAGAATTAGAAATAGCCCAACCTCTATCAATAAGGATAAAGGTTGGGCTATTGTTGTATTTTATTAAGCTTGTTTGTTTTTATATTCGCTTCGGTATTTACCAGGTGTAATGCCTTCTAACTTTCTGAAGGAACGAATAAAGTTCTGTGAGTTATTGTATTGTAATTCTTCAGCGATTTCTTTTACAGATTTATTTGTTGTTGTAAGCCAATCCTTCGCTTTATTTAGACGATATTTAAGCAAATACTCACTAAAGGAGTAATTGGTTTCTTTTTGGAAAATACTGCTTAAATAATTCGGATTATAATGCAATTCTGCTGCAATCATATCTAATGAAATATCTTTATTGAAATTATCTTGGATTATTCGAATCATTTTATCTGAAATTCGTTTGTTTTTACTTTCATCCTTTGCATCTAAATTAATGATTAAAGGAAGCACAATCGAATCATATACCCAGCTATGAATTTCTTGTAAAGATGTAAAAGATTGATAATGTGTAATCATTTCAGTTGTTTGAAAAGAATCCAGTTCAATACCAAGCATTTCTTTTAATTCAAATAACTCATATAAAAAACGTGACAATATGATTTCCAATTGTTCGTGATGAATGTCATGTCTTGAAATGTATTCGAATAGTTTATTTAATTCGCACTCAGCTTGTGCTTTATCACTAATTTTTATTGCATCAAATAACTTATTCTTAATTGCTGTAGGATATGGCGCAATATTCGTGTATTTTCTATTTAAATTATCATAAAAAATAATAGAAGATTGCCCCATTTTCAATCGATATTTTAATGCTTCTTTACTTTCTTTAAATGCGGTACTGGCTTCTTCAAGTGATGTGAATCTTCGACTAATCCCAATACTTATCGTAAGATGGAACATTTCTTGAACTTGTCTTTGTATCGCTTCAATCTTATCATTTAATTGTTTGGTATATGCCGCATCATCGTCATCATGTGTAATCAAAATAGTTGTTTGTGTATCATTTATCACAACAGGTGTAAAGCATTCTGTATAAGGAATAATATCTTCTATTAAATTATTAATTGCAAATAGAATTAAATCTTGGTCGCTCTGTTCAAATTTGTTATGATCGATGACATCTATTTTTAATGAGACGACAGTAAGCCACGTCCAATCTAATGTGTAATGAAATGCAGCAAGTTTTAGTGGTATTTCATCATGATGTACTTTGCCTTGAAGCAGGCGCATCATAAATAATTGTTTTAATTGATTTACTTGGTTTTGTACACGTTGTTCTAACTGATTATTTTGATGCAGTAATTTTTCAATATGTGTTTCGATAAATTCAAATTCATTTCCTGAGACTGGATCACTATTCGATTGGATTGAATTCTTTAAACGTTTTACAGGTTCATAAAGGACACGACTACCAATAAGTGCAAAAGCAGTGGAAATAATTAATAATATTCCTACAATTAATAGCGTAATCCAACCAATAGAACTAGATTTTGAATGGAGATCACTCACTTTGACAAAAGATAAATATGTCCAATCATTGTAATCGGATGTTTGATAGGTAATTTTATAAGCAGTTCCATTCAGCGTTTCTTCAAACTCGCCTTCATCTAGAGAATGGTCTACCTTTTTAAACAAGGAAGGAGGAATATAACCATCTTCGCTAATATAAGATGTATTGCTATGCGCAATTGTTTTATTATTTTCATCTAAAATTAAGAATGATTCACTATCATTGCTTTTTGCCATAATCTCTGTTAATTCACAGCTAGGAATAAGTACACCAATAACACCAGTTGATTCTGTTGATAAGATAGGTAGTTTTTTTACAAGTGTAATGTAATGAGAACAACTCTTCTTTGTTGCATTAGGAAAATTAATTTTGTCTGCTTCTTCCAATATCCAATTTGATTTACGAGGCAACTTCATATAGGATGTATTTATTTTTTCATATGTTTTGCCATCTAAATGTACAAGTCCCTCATTGTTGATCAACCAATTCTTTTCAAAATTAACGAAAACAATATCTTCAATGCCTGTCTCAATTGTCTGCAGATGATTTAAATCTCTGCGTAAATTATGGAAGCTTAAGAAGGACAATGCATCCATCTGTTCACTAAGAAATTGTTGTGTTTGAGTGGAACGTACAAAATATGTTGTAGATAAATCAACGTATCTAAGTACTTGCTCCACATTTGTCTGGATTTGGTAGATATTTTGCTTTTTTTCGTCATTCGAGTAATCGACAATTGATTGAGATGATTGCCAATAAGAAAGGCCACCTGTGATAATAACAGGAACTGTACTTAAAATAATAAGAAATGCAATTAACTTAAAATAATGTTTGGTTGACAACTTTTTCATAGGCAACTTCCTCGAATTATATTCTCTTTATATATAGTTAATCTAGAAGTTTAACGCGACTCATGAATATGGGATGTAGTGTTGATCGTTGAGATGTTCGATTGAGACTCCTCCACTTCTATTCTTGCTTGCTTTTGCTTCTTTAACAATTGCTCAAACCCTATATTTGCTAGAAGCATCGTAATATAAGCACTCACGCTAAAACTAAATACTAAGCTAATTCCAGGGTAATGAAATGTTAAAAAGTAAACACCTGTTAATAATGTAAGAATACTAATGGAATAATGTAAATTAACTGCACCAATTGTAATAGCATAACGAATGTATTGCCAAAAACTAAGATTATAATGAACGTAAACTGGGCCAATATAAACAAGTAACATCACATAAAAAAATGCAGCTAGAACAAAAATCCCTAATAAAACAGAGTGGTAAACACTATCATTCATTAAACCAGTGTATTTTAGAAATACAGATAAAATGTAACCGAATACATAAATAATTATACCAAAACCATTTGCTTGAAGAAAGTTAGTTTTGAAAGATTTGTAAAAGGTTTGAAAAACGGGAATATCATATTCTTTTTGCACCCATTTTCTCACAACTGTAAACATAGCGATGGTTGCAGGGAAAATCCCTAATAAAATGAAGCCAATTAGTGTAGCTACAATCCATAGTACATTTAATAAGGCAAATCTTGACACCCATATGCTTACTCTATATAAACTTCCCCATACGCCGTTAATTTCCATGTAATCACCTTTTTCCTCATTAATATATGCTATACTAATAAGCATAAATGCATCTAAAGTAGATGTAAAGTCAATCAGAAAGCGTTTACATGAAATAATCATTTTGTAAGGCGAGTTAAACCCTTATGTAGCAAGTACTTTATAAACTCATGGAATGTAAAATAATCATTATGTCATCATTTTGGATGGAATAATAGATAATGATTATTCTCTAAAAAAAAACGAAAAATGAAAACGTTGTTAGTAAGCGTTTACAACAACTGTGAAAAAGTGATTATATACATTTTTTAAACTATTCTATAACATGAAATTAGACAGCAAGCGCTGTTCTACCAAATTAAATAAATTTTTGGAGGGTGGTTAATTTGAGTAATTGGAAAAAGTTAATAGGGGTTTTGTTGCTAATGTTCATTTTATTAGTGACAGCAGCATGTAACAGTGATTCCACAGATGGAGGAAATGAAGGAGAAGAGACACCTTCAGATTCTGAACAACCTGCTGAAGAAGGAACAGATGACCAACCAGAAGAATCAGATGAACCATATGCATTCTCAATTATGGCAAACTTACACACACCTGAAGTACCTGACGAAAAAGTTCTTAATAAGATAGAAGAACTGACAAACACAGATATCGAAATTCAATGGGTACCAGATAACAATTATGAAGACAGACTGAACACAGCGTTTGCGACAAACTCTTTACCACAAGCAGTGTTCTTAAAGAACCAAACGACATTTATTCAGTTCCGTGATGCGATTCAAGATGAGCAGTTTTGGGAGATTGGACCATACTTAGACGAATTTGAGAACTTATCTAAATTAAAAGACAACGTGTTGGAAAACACAAAAGTGAATGGGAAATTATATACATTATATCAAGGGCGTCCACTTTCTCGCCAAGGTCTGATTTATCGTAAAGACTGGGCAGATAACTTAGGAATAGAAGCACCTACAACAACAGATGAGTTTATGGAAATGGCAAGAGCTTTTACTGAAGATGATCCAGACGGAAATGGTAAAGATGATACATTTGGTGTAACAGATAGATCTGACTTAATCTATGGTGCATTTAAAACAGTTTCTTCCTGGTTTGGTACGCCAAACTATTGGGGAGAAAAAGATGGTCAACTATTACCAGAGTTTATGTTTGACGAATATGTACAAACAATGGATTTCTTTAAAGAAATGCATGAAAAAGGATATATCAATAAAGACTTCCCTGTAACAAGTAAAACAGATCAACAAGAATTTATTAAAAATGGTACAGCAGGTCTATATGTAGGTTCAATGGGGGATGTTGGTAGTTTAAAAGATGATGCAATTGCTATCAACCCAGATGTAGTATTTGACGTGCATAACCATGTAGAAGGCCCTCAAGGAGAATTTGGAGTATGGGCAATTCCAGGTTACGGTAACTTAGTAATGTTCCCGAAAAGTTCTGTGGAGACAGAAGAAGATTTAAAGAAAATTTTAGGTTTCTTTGATAAGATGATGACTCCAGAAGTAATTAATACGGCATATTGGGGTATCGAAGGCGAGCATTATGAAGTAATAGATGGTGCTGCTAAAGTTGGAGATGACCAAGCGAAGAATGACCGTGAAGTAAAGCCATACCAAGCACTTGAAATTGGTGAGCCAGAAACAAATGGTCGTTTGATTGGATACTTCGATTATGAGCCAAAAGCAAAATCAGAAGAATTATTTATCGATAATGAAAATTATCTAATCGAAGATCCAACAGTTCCATTATACTCAGAAACATATACACAAGATGGAGCAACATTACAACAAATCATTACAGATGCAACATATAATTATATTTTAGGACAAATTGACAAAGCAGGCTTCGACAAAGCAGTAGAAGATTGGAAGTCCCGAGGCGGAGACAAAATCATCGAAGAATTCAACGCATCT
>JAJUGF010000132.1 GCA_029268495.1 Gracilibacillus sp. | reverse complement strand
GCACATCGATTTGGTTTTGTTATACGATATCCAGAAGGAAAAGAAGCAATTACTGGTTACAGTTATGAACCATGGCATATCCGATATGTAGGGAAAGACGTAGCAAAAGAAGTCTATGAAGCAAATCTGACATTAGAAGAATTTTTCGGCTTGTATCCATAAGATAGCGCACCAAAACAGCTTCATTCACATAGCCTATAAGAAGAGAAATGTGGAAAGTTGGTGAGAATGTGAATGTAGCTGTTGGCATGCTTGTGACAAGACACTCATATGAACATGATATTATTTTTAGAATTAAAAAAATTGTCGGTGATACAGTCGTATTACACGGGGAAGATTTACGATTAGAAGCAGATGCACCAATAAATGATATTCGTATCTTGCCGGAAGACTTGTTACAAGAACGAAAAGAGGAAATGAAAGATAAAGAAGAATATTCTTATCGCTTGTTTCGCCAAGATTACCAATTAATGAAAGAAAAAAAAGAGACAGAACACGAAAAGAATGAACCTAGAAATATTCAGAGATTTCAATTACCTGTAAAAGTACTTCATATTGACGGTGATCGCCTTTACTTAAAGAAATGTATTGATTTATATCAACGGCTAGGACTACAAGTTCATGGTGTATATGTGCAAGAGAGTGAGTTGCCATTAGAGATTGACCATATTATTCGCAAAGTACAACCAGAAATATTAGTTGTGACAGGGCATGATTCTTATTCTGAATCAAAAGGGTCCAAAAAAGAACTAAGCGCATATCGTAATTCAAAATACTTTGTTGAAACAGTTAGGAAAGCAAGAAATTGGCAACCAAATTTAGATCAATTAATTATTTTTGCAGGTGCATGTCAATCTCATTTTGAATCATTAATTCGATCTGGTGCCAATTTTGCAAGCTCACCAGATCGAATTAATATTCATGCACTAGATCCTGTGTATGTTGTTGCTAAAGTTGCATATACACCATTCATGGAAAAAGTGAATGTATATGATGTATTGAAGAACACATTAACAGGTGAAAAAGGGTTAGGCGGTATGGAAACAAAAGGACTATTTCGAACAGGATTACCATATGTTGAGACAAATTAGTGGGACACTACCACTAATTTTTTTCTTTTTTAGTACTATACATTATCATCTACTTTTTCGTTAATATTTGGTACAATATAGAGGAATTCGATTTACGAGGGGGAGAAAGAATGGATTATCGTATAGAACGTGATACTATAGGTGAAATTAAAGTCGCTAATGACAGATATTGGGGTGCACAAACACAACGTAGTAAAGAGAACTTTCCTATTGGGAATGAATTGATGCCACAAGAAATTATTGATGGTTTTGCAATTCTAAAAAAGAGTGCAGCAATTGTAAATGCAGAGTTAGGCTTAATGGACAAGCAAAAAGCAGAAGCTATTACATATGCAGCAGACCAAATTCTAAAAGGTGAATTATACGGCCATTTCCCGTTAGTTGTTTGGCAAACAGGTAGTGGTACACAATCGAATATGAATGTGAATGAAGTAATTGCATTTGTTGGAAATGAGTGGTTAAAAGAACAAGGTTCGTCTTTCGTGTTACATCCAAATGATGATGTGAATAAATCTCAAAGCTCTAATGACACATATCCAACGGCATTACATATTGCTGCATTGGTAAAATTAGAAGATGTCGTCTTGCCAGCTTTAGAGAAAATGAAAACAACATTAAAAGAGAAAATGGAAGCGTTTCAAGATATAGTGAAAATCGGGCGTACCCATTTACAAGATGCTACTCCATTAACTTTAGGACAAGAAATTAGTGGTTGGCATCGAATGCTTGAAAAATCTGAAACAATGATTTTAAATAGTGCAACATATGTAAAAGAACTAGCAATTGGTGGAACAGCAGTTGGAACAGGATTGAATGCACATCCTGAGTTCTCTGAACGTGTAACGGAAGAAATAAATAAGTGTTTAGGCAAAGATTTTACTAGTGCACCTAACAAATTCCATGCATTAACTAGTCATGATGAATTAGTATTTGCTCATGGTGCTTTGAAAGCATTAGCTGCAGATTTAATGAAAATCGCAAATGATGTTCGTTGGTTAGCAAGCGGACCGCGTTGTGGTATCGGAGAAGTTACGATTCCTGCAAATGAGCCGGGAAGCTCTATTATGCCAGGTAAAGTGAATCCTACCCAAAGTGAAGCAATGACAATGGTTGCAGTACAAGTAATGGGTAACGACACAGCAATTGGTATTGCAGCAAGCCAAGGTAACTTTGAGTTAAATGTATTTAAGCCAGTGATTGCATACAATTTCCTACAATCGGCACAATTACTTGCTGATAGTATGGTATCATTTAATGATCGTTGTTTAATAGGACTTGAACCAAATCATGAGCAAATTGAAAAGAATTTAAATGATTCTCTTATGTTAGTTACTGCATTAAATCCACATATTGGATATGAAAATGCTGCAAAGATTGCAAAGAAAGCATATGCAGATAACACAACATTAAAAGAAGCAGCTATGGAATTAGGCCTTGTAACATCTGAACAATTTGACGAATGGATTAAGCCAGAAGAAATGACTTATCCCAAGTAATCTGACGTATGGTAATAATGCTATAAATTACTAATAAAAAAGTAGCATATAGTTCTCCTTTTTGTTCACAATATGTGTACAGGAGGTGATCAAAGATGGCAACTAACAATTCAAATAACCTAGTTGTTCCAGGAGTACAACAAGCTCTAGATCAAATGAAATATGAGATTGCTCAAGAATTTGGTGTAAATCTTGGAGCTGATTCAACTGCCCGTGCGAACGGTTCAGTTGGTGGCGAAATTACAAAACGTCTAGTGCAAATGGCTGAACAACAATTCAGCGGTGGACAACCAAAATAATCCATGATTAAAAATAGGGGATACTTTTCAGGTGTGAAGAGTATTCCCTTTTCTAATGTGATCTATCATTTTAAAATAGCATCGTATGGATGAAATATAGCATTTGATATGTTTCTGCTTCTGGAGGTGTACTTCCATGAATATGAGATTTGCTTTTGTATAAAATAGGAGTAAAGTACATATCAATGGGGGTTTATCATGTATCTATGTTTTTTGTGCAATGGGTTAGAAAAGTTAACTGTACGTTGTCCGAAATGTGAAGGACATATGTTAGATGCGGGGAAAGTTGTAGATTATTATGGAGATTATGCAGCATATGTTGAAGTTGAAACGCAACAACGTGTAGATGGATACTCTAATTCAAGGCAAAATCATCAGTGTGTACATATTAGTGTATGTTCCAATTGTAATTATACAGAAGAGATTGTAATAAATGAAAAAGAAATGTAAATAAAAACTGCTAGTTACAACACTAGCAGCTTTTGTAATATTAAATTATTTAATACGTTCTTCTGTGTCTTTATCGAAGAAGTGACATTTATGCATATCGAATGCTAATTCGATTTTCTCTCCGCCATGAATATCTGTACGAGAATCCACACGTGCAACGAATTCTTGACCATTTACTTCAGAGTATAAGTAAGATTCAGAACCCATAAGCTCAGCAACATCAATTGTAGCAGTAATCTTAGTTCCAGGGTTTGCATCTAGGAATACAGGCTCATCATGAATATCTTCAGGTCTTACACCTAGAATTACTTCTTTTCCAACATATCCTTGATCACGAAGTACTTTCATTTTTCCTTCAGGAACACTTACTTTTGTTTTACCAAGATTAATACTTCCTTCTTCTAATGTACCACCAAAGAAGTTCATTGCAGGTGATCCAATAAATCCACCAACAAATACGTTGTTAGGCTTGTCATATACTTCTTTAGGCGCACCAACTTGTTGAATAAGACCATCTTTTAGAACAACTAGACGTGTAGCCATTGTCATCGCTTCTGTTTGATCGTGTGTTACATAGATTGTTGTTGTTTGCAGACGGTGGTGAAGTTTTTGAATCTCCGCACGCATCTGTACACGAAGTTTTGCATCTAAGTTTGATAAAGGCTCATCCATTAAGAATACTTTTGCATCACGTACAATCGCACGACCTAATGCCACACGCTGACGTTGACCACCAGAAAGTGCTTTTGGTTTACGATCTAAGTATGCTTCTAGACCTAGGATTCGAGCAGCTTCTTTCACACGACGCTCAATTTCGTCTTTTTTGAACTTACGTAATTTAAGACCGAATGCCATGTTATCATATACATTCATGTGTGGATATAGTGCGTAGTTTTGGAATACCATCGCGATGTCACGGTCTTTTGGTGCTACTTCATTCATTAATTTTCCATCAATATAGAATTCACCAGCTGAAATTTCTTCAAGACCTGCTATCATACGTAAAGTAGTTGATTTACCACAACCTGATGGACCTACGAAAACGATAAATTCCTTGTCTTTAATCTCTAAATTAAAATTATCTACGGCTTTTTGTCCGCCTTTGTCATATACTTTGTCAATATTTCTTAGTGATAGTTCTGCCATTATATTCCCTCCTAATTATCTGAAAGCGTTTCATCTATGTGTATAAGTTTACAAATATTTTACGATTTCGTAAATAGCAAACATGCACAAAAAAAATAGGCTTGTTTGTGCACGATTACAGAAAGCGGATTCAAGTGTGTGAAAGTAGATATTTAAGGTTACTTTTGAATTTGAAAATGAAATTCTTGTAGGTTAAATGAAGAAATTGGAGAGAAAGAATGCTTAAATAACTCAAAATTCAAATGATTCATAAGTTATATAACGAATCGTTTGAATTTTGAGTATTAGGTAACTTAATTAATATCTATGAAATTTGATATGTGCTTGGAAAAAGTCCTAGAAAATCGGTCGTGTTTTTTCGTAAAGAACAATAGCGATTTTCCAATCTATTAAAAGTGTTTCTATATATTTAATTTATTTTTTAACATTAAACAAAGATATACCGCAAATGCACCATCAAATTGTTTGATATCAATGCCTGTTTTTTCAATAAATTTATCTACACGATACTGCAAGCTATTGCGATGCATAAACATTTTCTTAGCTGCGAGTGTCGTGTTTGAATTGGATTCGATAAAGACTTGTACGGTTTTTAATAGCTCTTTCTCTTCACGAACTTTATACAATACTGACTCACAAACTAATTCCTGTTCTTCGTTTGTTAAATTGTGCAAAACAAGATAAGGGATTGCTTCATTGTATTCCAATACCGATTGGTTGATATCCTTTGTAATGTGATAGCATTTTTTTATCCAATGATAGTAGGAAGCGGCTTTAGATAATTCATAAATTGTCGGACCTACAAATAATTGAATATTCATATAGAAGTCTGTTGTTAATACATCGATAATTTCCGAATAGGAGAGAAACTCATCTGTTGCTTCTTCTCCTTCAATGATTAATACACCTTCATGATTGTTCTCCCAAAGTATCGGTGTTTTCTTTGGAAAGAGTCCATAAATTGCTTCTCTAAACCCTTCTGGATCTACAGTTTCATCGGAAAAAGAAAAGTACACAAAGTGAAACTTCTGAACATTTGTGTCCACAAGTGTTTGAGGCATGTCTTGATGAAATAATAAATCCATCCACAATTTCTCACGTTCATTAGTTGGTGGCTCATTTGCATGATATGGTGTCAATAAAACATGTAGCAAGGCTTCTTCGCGTCTAGTTAATTCCTCTTTTGGGAAACCAATAATATCGTTTTCTGATGTAAGAAACCATGTATAGTGATGGTGATTCTTTAACATTTCATCTGTAGCTTTAATTGCATCTGGAAACATTTCTTGTAGTTGGTCAAATATCATTATCCTATCCTCTTTCTTACACTAATATCTTCTATAAACAGTATATCAAAAGATATGTTGAAATGCTTTATTGTATGATTTTCTAGAAGATTAGATGAAAAAAATAAGCATTCGTCCACTGTTTGACGAATGCCTAAATTTATTTTGTTTGATTCGCTCCTGTCGCTAAGTTTCTAACCGGGCACTTTCGCTTTTGTATCATCTAGCTCAAGTGCCCAGAAACTAGGCGACTTCGCAAATCAACTTACAATAAGTCATCATCGATTCGCAAGCTCTTCGTGATTCCTATATTTCAGTTGATTTACTCCAGTCACTACGTTTCTAACCGGGCCCTTTCGCTTTTGTATCGTCTAGCTCAAGTGCCCAGAAACTAGGCGACTTCGCAAATCAACCTACAATAAGTCATCATCGATTCGCAAGCTCATCGTGATTCCTATATTTCAGTTGATTTACTCCAGTCACTACGTTTCTAACCGGGCCCTTTCGCTTTTGTATCATCCTTCTGTTTCTTGTGGGAATGGGGTGTTTTCTTTTGGGAGTTCTCTTGCTTGCTCAATTTGCATTCTTCCATGTATAGAATACGTTGTTCCACCAGCCATTCCTTCATTAATCATGCGATCTACATCTAATTCATACTCTTCACGTGCATCTTTTTCCTTTTTTGACGAAGGCTTAGCCATATGAATTCCTCCTAACATTTAGCTATATGATGTAACTACACATAGTTTATATAGTTAGAGTAGAAACATACGCACAAATTATTTTGCTAAATAAAATGCATAGCGATACAAATATTGGCATATTTCTTTGTATTCTTTATAGAAAAGAGTAGACCCTTCAAACACAAACCAACCAGGCTTTGCGTTTATTTCAAATAGCCAAAGTTTTTTTTCATTGTCTATCCCAAAATCAAACGCAAGCTCACCTAATTGTCCTTTGTAATGTTGATCAAGATGGTTGCTTAATGAAAGCACAATAGCATTTAATTTATTTTGGATAGACTCTGCTTCTTTAGCAGAAAAATAATCATCCAAATGATACACGTCTGCACTATAAGAAGCATGTGTTAGAATACTTACTTGATCTTCTTGGTGAATATAAATTATGGAAGTGTGCCAATTATTATGCTCATCCTTGTTTGTATGTACACGGATATCAATCTTTTTTTGATCGTTTGCTAGTAAAGGAATGGCTTCTTGTATTACATATCCTTGTAGTCCTTCAT
>JAJUGF010000131.1 GCA_029268495.1 Gracilibacillus sp. | reverse complement strand
GACTTTTAACCATGCAACTGAAGATTTGTACTATTCGATAGAAAATGGTGACTATCCAGAATGGGAACTCTATGTTCAGATAATGGAAGATGGTGAACATCCAGAATTAGATTACGATCCATTAGACCCTACAAAATTATGGTACAAAGAAGATTATCCTTGGCATAAAGTTGGAAAAATGGTATTAAACAAAAACCCGCACAATTATCATGCAGAAGTGGAACAATCTGCTTTTGGTACAGGTGTACTTGTAGATGGATTAGACTTTTCAGATGATAAATTGCTACAAGGGCGTACGTATTCTTATTCAGATACACAAAGATATCGTGTTGGTCCTAACTATTTACAGTTACCAATAAATAGACCTCACACAAATGTTGCTACAAACCAAGAAGGTGGACAAATGGATTTTCGACAGGATTACCATACTGACAAAAATCCACACATCAATTATGAGCCATCTTTAACAGGTGGTTTGAAAGAAGCGAAAAATCCAGGGAAAGAACACCAACCATACGTGGAAGGGCATTTGCAAAGACAAGCTATATCCCGTGAGAATAACTTTGGACAAGCCGGTGAGACATATCGGCGTTTAGCAGACTGGGAGAAAGATGAGTTAATACGTAACATTGTCTCTGCATTATCTGGTTGTCATAAAGATATTCAAACAAAAATGATTGAAATGTTCTATCAATGCGACAAAGATTACGGTATGCGTGTTGAAGAAGGATTAAAGCAAGTAATGCAAGGAGACTCACAAGCAATACACAAAACAAATAACCAAAGAGAAAATATTGGACATGTCTCAGACCCGTATTAAATTCAAAAGCTCGAGTGTCTGTTTAGAACCATAAGAGCTAGAAAATAAGCACAGTGATCATTTGTTAGATCACTGTGCTTTCTCATTTGCAATAAGATACAACCTCACTATAAGATAAATCTCCTCCAAAAATATCTAATGCGCTACCTATCGTTACGTCTAGTTTGCCATTAGATAATTGGCGGAATGTTTCTAAATCTTCTAATGAACGAACACCACCAGCGTATGTAGTAGGTATTGTAACCCATTTAGCTAACTTGGTAATAAGCGCTTCATCCATTCCATTACGCTTGCCTTCGACATCTGCTGCATGGATTAGAAACTCATCACAATACTTCTCCATCTCTTTTATTGTTGCCTCATTAATTTCAATATTGCTAAATTTAGTCCATTTATTTGTCACAACATACCAACTGTTATCTTTTCTTTTACAACTTAAATCAATAACTAATTTATCTTTACCAATTGTCTCAACTAAATGATTTAATCGGTCTTTTTTTAACTCACCATCTTCAAAGATATAAGAGGTAACAATAACGTGAGATGCACCCTTTTCTAAATAATACGATGCATTATCTGCGGTAATACCTCCACCAATTTGGAGACCTTTTGGATATGCTTCTAGTGCTTGTATTGCTGCTTCTTGATTTCCGTCACCTAACATAATGACATGTCCACCAACTAATTTATCTTCTTGGAACATGGAAGCATAGTACTTGCTGTCAAATTTAGATACATAATTCTCTACAACTGGTTTACCTTCTTCATTCAATGTTTCTCCAACTATTTGCTTTACTTTTCCTTGATGTAAATCAATACATGGTCTAAAATTCATTGATTGAATTCTCCTCTATTTATTTTCTCGTAGCAAATCCGCGGATGTATGCTTTAGGTATTTCCACATCTGCATGAAGTTGTTCTGCTGCGTGAAGAGTCCAATATGGATCTGTAAGCATGCCTCTACCAACTGCAACTAAATCTGCGTCTTTATTTCCAATAATTGTATCCGCTAATACAGGGTTCTCTAATCGCCCTACAGCTATAACTGGTATTTGAAGTGCTTGTTTGATTTCTCTTGCAAATGGGACCATGTATCCTGCATGTCCACCAGGATTACGTGAAGGATGAATTGCTCCTTCTCCCCCAGCACTTACATGAATCATATCTACTCCTGCTTCCACATATTTACGACTTAACTCAATCCCACCTTCTAAATCATAGCCATCATGTGCGAATTCTGTTGCAGAAATTCGTAAGACAAGGGGCATATTTTCAGGCATGACACTTTTTGCTGCTTGAATCACTTCTACACCAAAGCGAGATAATTCACTGTATTCATCCGTTCTTTTGTTCGTGAGATGTGAATGAAACTGATGGATTAAATAGCCATGTGCACCGTGTAATTCAATCATATCAAATCCTGCTTCCACTGCACGACGGACAGACTCACGGAATTTCTCCACCATCGCTTTCACTTCTTCAGTAGACAATGCACGTGGTTCTTTGTATTGTTCACTAAATCTTATTGCAGATGGAGCAACAGGTGTTTCAGCATCTTCTGCTTTTCTACCTGCATGAGCAATTTGAATCCCGATTTTTGTTCCTTGTTCATGTACTGCATCGACAATTCTACGATATGCTGGGATTTGTTCATCTGACCATAAGCCTAAACAGTTGTTTGAGATTCTTCCATCAGGTTCGACATTTGTCATTTCCACAATGATTAGGCCTGTTCCACCTATTGCACGACTTACATAATGCGTATAATGCCAATCATTTGGGGTTCCATCTTCTTTAGATACGGCATATTGACACATTGGTGGCATGACGACACGATTTTTTAGGTTAACATTTTTTATATTAAATTGGCTGAATAATTGATTCATTGTATTTGCTCCTTTTTCTATAAATAATTTTCAAGTCAAGTATAGCAATCATTTAATAATTATTCACTTAATATAACTTATTATAGCAAACAATATTCTTACTGAAGTCTTCATGTACTTTTATTATAATTCAACATTAATGATAGTAAAAATAACCGTATTATATCTACTAATTCGTAGATCAACACGGTTAATAATCACTTTCCCACATTATAATTTTAATTTTCTTTTTCTCCTAAATAATACAAATCGAAGTAACAATATATTAATAAGTAACCAACTAAATCCTAATGAAATTCCTGCAACTATATCTGTAAAAAAATGGACACTTAGTACAATTCTACTCATCGCAATGGTTAAAATAAGTAAAGTAAGTAAAGAAATAAAAGTAATTTTCCAACGTTTCTTCCATTCACTTTTACTAATTAAATAAATAATAAACCCATAAAATGCAATGGCACCTGTTGTATGTCCGCTAGGAAAACTATAGCCAACTCCATCATACTGCTCTAACAAATCAGGTCTTTCTCTTTCGAATAACATTTTAAAAATCTTTGTTAATAATCCTATACCGACTATATTAATAATAAAAAATAAACTATACCATTTACTTTTTTTCGTCAATAGTAAATAAAGGATAACTACAACAGAAGCAACAGTAATAAACCACACAGATCCGATTTCTGTTATCCATTCCATTGCATCATAGAGGAAAGTCTCATTTAATTTTGATGCGAAAGAATATACAAAATCATCAATAAGTATTTCTTCCTGTTCGATGATTTCTTCAGCTAATTCTATAAATAGAAGCATAGAGAGAACAAGCATAAGAAAGCTTGCTAGTAGAGTAATAATGGGTAGTATCGTAATATTATGTTCTCTTAACCATTTGTTAATCAATGAAATATCTCCTTTTATTTGAATCATTCTATAGCTAATGTTCCCTTTCTTATTCTCTCCAAACATTTACTCTTCCATCTTTTTAAATCTAGGTATTTCTACACCATCTATGTTCACTTTTTCAAAAAACATCTTATATGGTCTGGCAAAAATACGATTCTCACTGTTACGATATATAACTAATTCTTCCTCTGTTTCACTATGTGTTGCTGTAAACATGTACTCATATATGCCACCTTTATAATGTTTATACTTTTCCATACATTAAACCTCCATTTACTTTTGTTAATAAATATAAGTTTCATACCATTATCAGATGTATTGTAAAGAAGTCAATGAAAGCTAACTAATTAATTATGCTCTTAACCTTTATTTTGTTACATTAATGCTTCCATTATGAGTCTTTAACTTTACTAGATTATCTCCCTCCCCAATAATATTGGAAAAATCATTGTCGTCAAAAATGATAATATTCCCATTGTGTACACTTGTATCAAATCTAACATTTGTAGGTTCTTCTTCTGTTTGAATATTAATTTTTCCGTTATGCGTTTCAAAATTGATTGAACGATCTATATTGCTTGTTAAAAGAGAAATCGAACCATTATTTGTTCTTCCATTCAGATCCCCTATAATCTCACTCATCACTATCTTCCCATTTTTAGTACTCACCTGGATAGAATCAGAAATAATATCTTCAAGTTGAATTTTTCCGTTGTTTGTACTAATCATAGAAGTTACAGTTTGTAAATGCTTCATATCAATCTCTCCATTATTTGTATACACTTCTAATTCAGTAGTACGGACTTCTTCCATCGCGAGCTCTCCATTGTTAATTTTTAAAGTTATTGCCTGGTAGTCTTTCTCTGGTATATATAATTTAAGCTTCTGTTCCCAATTATAAAAATGAAAGCTAAAAAATGACCGGTCCTTATCTTCTAATTGAATTTCTGCAGTGTCATCGTTTTCTTCAACCGTAAATGTACTATTGGTCATTCCTTCCCTTGTAAGTTCAGCCCTTATCGTAGTGCCAGACGTAGGAATAACCTCCACACTTTGATTATCCACCTTCATCTTGATATTTTCGATATTTTCAGCATTTATTTCTTTTGTTTCCACACTAGATGACTGTGCATACATGCGGTATGAGAAAATAGTTCCTAGTCCACCAACAATAATACAAATTAATGCTCCTATTAATACATTTTTTAATTTAGTCATGCTTTAATCCTCCCTTTACCATACGAACATTAAACTTCAGATACTGAATAAAAATTTTCTGTGACCAATAAGTAACATAATACATGCCAATAATTAACAGAAGACCTACACCGGTTAAAGCAATAGAAGAAAACAAATCAAGATAGTTAAATTGACCGGGAAAAATGATTAGATTTATAAGAAACAATAGTGGCGATATGGTAAATGCTCCACCTGCAATCCACCCACTCAAAATAATTGCTGCTATTGCAATTAAAGGACCTGCAACAATGACCAGATTAAAAAATCCTAAACCTATTACAGCCCATATGGCACTAAAAATATTCTTCGTTGATGAAGTTTTTTCTATTTTTTCTAAATAGTAATTAGCTAGAATTTCTTTTGCAATTTGATTTGGTGATCCTAAAGCTGAGACAATCTCCTTATCTGATTTATTTTCTGTTTTTCCAATTTCAAAATGTTCTTGAAAATCTTCTATAATATCTTTCCGCTCCTCGTACGGTAACTTGTTTAAAGACTTATCTAGTTTATTCAAAAATTCATTTTTATTCATGCTTGACACCTTCCTTTATAATTTCATTTACACCATTTGTGAAATGTTGCCATTCTTCCATTAGTTCATGTAAATGTTCTCGGCCTTTATTTGTTAGTTGATAATATTTACGTGAGGGACCTTCTGTTGATTCCTGTAAATAGGTTGTGAAATATTGCTCTTTCATTAAGCGCCTTAATAATGGGTACACGGAACCTTCAGAGATAACTATTTGATCTGAAATTTTTTGGACTAATTCATAGCCATATCTATCCTTTTTATCCAGTAAAGCAAGTACACATAGTTCTAGGGCACCCTTTTTAAATTGGATATTCATTGTTATCACCTCCAATTGCGTTCACTACTATATAATATACAGTACTTGAATAAAAATAATACTATTATTTATATAATACCATTCACTATTGTCTATTGCAAGGTACTGTTTGTGTAGTTTTTTACTTTTTTCAGTATAGTAGTAAACTAAACAAATTTTGTAAAATGGAAAACACGACTTTTTTCTCAAATTATTGAAATTAAGAACAAAAGAGTAAACATGCTAATGATTGAATCCCATTATGACTTATTCTCAACATTACAAGTGCGATTACACTTCATGTTTTCACATTCTTAAGTATGTTGTCTATTTTTTGTGTTGAACGTTTTTAAAAACATATTATTGAAATTAGTTATTTACATTAGTAGCATTATTACTGAGTTAAATTATAAATTTACCTCAGTATGAAGTAAAAGTTAGTGAAATTAGTAGTAAGACCAATCCAATCATGCCAAATTATTTGGGTGCGTTACCGAATAATTGATGGTAGAATCAGAAATCATTAAGACAGAGGATGAATTCATTAAGAATATAATTGATGAGCTATTCAAGACAATAAAACGTTACTTTTTCAATTTTAGATACAACTTTTTTACGCCATTACTCGGTAACGTAATCGTTCATGTTTTTGTTCCATATTTAATGACGGTATAGTTTTCATTGACTGCACCACATGCATCACAATGTGTGGGTACATAAATAAGTGAGTACGCCTCTCACATAACGGCAAGCATGCCCCTTTTTCGTTCCTTCGTATACACAATCTTCTTCAAATATAATATTTGGGTCTTGAATATCCATCAATATTTAATAGAATAAGAAATAGACAAGTGAGTTCCCTCCTAATTGTTTTGTGGTAAAAAATAATTGTACAGGGAAACTCACTTGTTTTCTATTATAAAGAAAAAAGGTGCTAGTGAATGTCTTTTGAAGAGCACCAATCTCTCCTCAAAATTCCCTTCACCAACACCAAATATTATACAACGCTAAAAAGCCTTTAGCAAAATAGCTAAAGGCTTTTTCTCGTATGGGCCTGAGTGGACTCGAACCACCGACCTCACGCTTATCAGGCGTGCGCTCTAACCAGCTGAGCTACAGGCCCATTATGTAATTAAATGGAGCGGGTGAAGAGAATCGAACTCTCGACATCAGCTTGGAAGGCTGAGGTTTTACCACTAAACTACACCCGCAAATAAAAATGGCGGAGGAGGAGGGATTCGAACCCCCGCGAGCCGTGAAGCCCCTGTCGGTTTTCAAGACCGATCCCTTCAGCCGGACTTGGGTACTCCTCCGAAATACTATACTATGGAGCCTAGCGGGATCGAACCGCTG
>JAJUGF010000130.1 GCA_029268495.1 Gracilibacillus sp. | reverse complement strand
TCATTTACTGCTCCGTGTGCAAGTCTTGACGATGCGGCAGCTGCGATTGCACCGACAATATCATCTAAAAATGTGTGACAATCTCCGTCTGATTTGTCATTAAGTTTTTTGAGTATGCCTGGCTTTACCTTGTCTATATACCCATAATTTGTGAAGCCGATAGAGCCATAAACATTCACAATAGATAATGCAATGACTTCATCAATCCCGTATAGACTTTCATCTGTTGCGATAATTTCTTGTAATGGGGAAGATAATTTTTTCTGTTCTGCTAAAATATCTAATTCAATCCCTGTTAGAATCGCATTTTGGACTTCACGCTTCATTAAAACCCGATCTACATTCTCATAACATGCTTCCATCGTTAGATTTTCTTGATACTTGTTTTGTAAATAATATACTAATTCAGCAATATCCTCAATCTCAACACCACGTTCTTTCAGCAATTGACGTGCCCTTACTTCTAGTTCTGATTTTGACATTTGCTCACATCCTATATTTTCATTATTCTAACTCAGTTGACATATATTATTATACCAGAAAAAAATGATTATACGTGAAGGAGGCAATTTGTATGCATCCGTTATTCTTACATTACCCTATTCACACGCCGAGTAAACAGGTTGCGGAACACCCTTATCCGACATATACAGATAATGAATATCATTACTTTATTATTCCTGTTACCTTTTCAGAAGAAGAGGCTTGGGAAAAATACTTTATTGCAAAACATTTTCATGAGTATGATGTAGCGAATGTGCTTTGTCCAATTCAAAATGTACATAATCAGTTTATTACATCGATTGGTAAAGAAACATTTATGCTTTATTATGCGAGAGAGTCTGAATTACATCAAATGTCAATTGGTAAACAACTTGCGATATTTCATAGAATTGGTCAGCTTTTTCCTTATAAAGTAGAGTCCATTAACAATTATGGTAATTGGAAAGAATTGTGGATTCAAAAGGTCGATCAATATGAACAACTTTTCAAAACATATTACCAACATAAACCAACACCACCATTCATGCGTGAATTAGTCGATTATTTTCCATATATAATAGGTATATCCGAAAATGCGATTCAATATATGAATCTTGTGATGAAAGAAAGAAATTATAACGAATTCGATCAACCTGTACTTGCTTATGCTCGTTTATCTAATCAATTACAAGAACCATATATTTGGACGCATCGTCTTATCTATGATCATCCTGCAAGAGATATAGCGGAATATTTAAGACCAATGTTGTGTGAACAGGATGGGATTAATCATCCAACTATACAAGCATTTTTAAAAGATTATCTATCTATTTGCCAACCATCACCGTTCAGTTGGAAAATGGTATTTGCAAGGCTGCTCTTTCCTATTCATTTGTATGATGCGATGGACGAATGTGTTAGGTTAAATTATAGTGACACTCCATTAGGCAAAATAGAAGAAATGCAAATTCATTATGAAAAAAATTTACAAACATTTTTTTATCAAATTGGCATTGATATATCTAAAGAAAGTGTTATACAATTAGATTGGTTAATGAATTAAGTGCAAAGGATGCATCATCCGAAGCAGGATGCATGCATTTTTTTCTTTATAGATAGGCAAATGGGTATTGATAAACAGGAAAGAGACATGTATAATGTCCACTATACACAAACAATTGTTTTCGTAAAACATACAAATAGGGGGAGGCAATCGAATGAGTCAAGTGAATGTAGGCCTTTGTGGATTAGGCACTGTTGGTACAGGTGTGGTAAAAATATTAAAGGATCATGCCGAAGAGATTAAATATAAGGTTGGCAGTGAAATTAATATAAAAAAAATCTTAGTATCTGATATAAATAAGAAACGTGATATTTCTATTAAAAAAGAATGGTTAACAACAGATCCAGAAGAACTGGTTAACAATGCAGAAATTGATATCATTATTGAAGTAATGGGCGGCATTGAAGATACAAATATATTATTAGAGAAAGCCATTCGTAATAAAAAGCATATTGTCACAGCTAATAAAGATTTAATGGCAATACATGGTCAAACACTATTGCGTTTAGCGAAAGAAAATAAATGTGATATTTTCTATGATGCAAGTGTTGCTGGTGGAATCCCAATTATTCGTTCATTAACAGAGGGTCTTGCTTCTGATAAAATTCAGAAAATTATGGGGATTGTGAATGGTACAACAAATTATATCTTAACGAAGATGACAGATGAAGACTTAGCATTTGAGCCTGTGTTAAAAGAAGCGCAAGATTTAGGCTTTGCTGAAGCTGATCCAACATCAGATGTAGATGGACTAGATGCTGCAAGAAAAATGACGCTTTTAGCTAACTTAGCATTTAAAATGGAAATTGGGTTAGAAGATGTTGAAGTATCTGGAATTCGTACAATTTCTCAAGAAGATATTACTTTTGCGACAAGCTTAGGGTATACTATTAAATTAATAGGGATTGCTTCCATTCATCACGGAAAAGTCGAAGTAAGTGTCGAACCAACATTGTTACCAAAAGACCATCCATTAGCATTAGTAAAGAATGAAATGAATGCAGTATATGTATATGGAGAAGCAGTTGGAGAGACAATGTTCTATGGACCAGGAGCTGGTAGTTTACCAACAGCGACTGCTGTAGTTTCTGACTTGATGGAAGTTGTGAAAAATATCCGCTTAGGTATTACAGGTAATGATTACATTACACCACAATACGAAAAGCAATTAAAAGAAAATGACGAGAAATATATGCAATACTTTATTCGTATGGAAGTAGATGACACTGCAGGTACATTCCAGAAAATCACAAATGTGTTCACAGATGAGAATATAAGTTTTGCAAAAATTCTACAATTACCATCTGAAAAAGAACATACTGCTGAAATTGTCATGATTACGCATAAAATAAGTAAGCAACAATTAATGAATAGTAAAGAAAATCTAAAAGGATTAGACGTAGTAAATCGTATTATCAGTTATTATCGCGTCGATGGGGAGGACTAATAAATGGCTTGGCAAGGATTATTACACGAGTACAAACAATATTTACCGATTAATGAAAATACACCAATGATTAGTTTGCATGAGGGGAACACACCTTTAATCAAACTTGAGAAATTATCAAAGAAATATGGTATTCATGCATATGCAAAATACGAAGGTTTAAATCCCACTGGTTCATTCAAAGACCGTGGAATGGTAATGGCAATGGCAAAGGCTCTAGAAGATGGTGCAAAAGCTGTTATCTGTGCTTCTACTGGTAACACATCTGCATCTGCAGCTGCGTTTGCTGCGCGTGCAGGAGTACGTTGTATTGTTGTTATTCCAGAAGGGAAAATTGCACAAGGTAAGCTCGCGCAAGCAGTTATGTATGGGGCTGAAATTTATTCGATTCAAGGGAACTTTGATGATGCACTGAAAATCGTTCGTAAACTTGGGGAAACTGGTGAAGTGGCATTAGTTAACTCTGTTAATCCATATCGTATTGAAGGACAAAAAACTGCTGCATTTGAAGTTGTAGATGCATTAGGAAAAGCACCTGAATACTTATTTATTCCAGTTGGCAATGCGGGTAATATTACAGCATATTGGAAAGGATTTAAGGAGTACAATGAATTAAAACAATCTGGTTTACCGAAAATGATGGGATTTGAAGCGAGTGGTGCAGCAGCAATTGTTCATGATCGTGTCTTTGAAAATCCAGAAACAGTAGGTACAGCAATTCGTATCGGTAACCCTGCAAGTTGGCAAGGTGCTGTGAATGCACGTGATGAATCTAATGGAGAAATCGATGAAATTACAGATGAAGAAATGATTGCAGCATATAAATGGGTAGCACAAAATGAAGGTGTGTTTGCAGAGCCTGCTTCATGTGCGTCTATTGCTGGATTACTTAAAAAATTAGAACAAGGTAAAGTAGAAAAAGGTGCAACTGTTGTAACAGTACTTACTGGAAATGGACTAAAAGATCCGAATACGGCAATTGATTATAGTGAAGTAAAACCAACAGTGCTTCCAAATGAAGAGGAAGTCGTAATGAACGAGATTTTAGGTAGTGTGAAGGCATGAATTGGAAAATAAAAGTTCCTTCAAGTACATCTAATTTAGGTGCTGGATTTGATTCCATTGGGTTAGCACTCAATTTATATTTAGAATTAGATGTAACAATAAGCGAGGAGTGGGAGTTCGTTCCTACTTCTGCTTGTTTAGAGGGAATACCAAGTGGTAAAGAAAATTTAGTCTATCAGATTGTAGAACAAGTTGCGGAGAAGTATGGAAAAAAAGAAGAATTAAAACCTTGTTATGTAGAAATGAAAAGTGAAATACCTTTAGCTCGAGGTTTGGGAAGTAGTGCTACTGCCATTATTGCAGGAATCGAGTTAGCAGATCTTTTATTAAATTTAGACTTAACCAAAGATGAGAAATTACAAATTGCAACAGATATTGAAGGACATCCGGATAATGTAGCACCATCATTATTAGGTGGTTGTATAATTGGGCACTATGATGGAGAAGTGCAATATACGAAGATACCTGTAAAGGGTGTAACGTTTGTTGCTGTTATTCCTGATTTTGAATTAAAAACAAAAGATGCTCGTGCAGTATTACCAACTCAATTTAGTTATCAAGAGAGTGTACAGGCAAGTAGTGTGGCAAATGTGAGTGTTGCTGCAATTTGCCAAGGTAAATGGTATTTGTTAGGGGAAATGATGCAAAAAGATCATTTTCACCAACCATTTCGTAAGTCATTAATTCCACATTATGATGAACTGACAACATATTTGCGTTCGCAAGCATATGGTGTATTCCTTAGTGGTGCTGGGCCGACAATGATTGCAATTGTAGATGACAAAAATGTGTTTAGTGCATTGAAGCAATGGAAAAGTGATTACCCATCATACCAGTGGCTTTCATTACAAGTGGAGAATGCTGGAGTATTCGTTGATCGAATTAAAAGTGAAGTATAATAAATAAAAAGTAAATCCTATCGAAATTGATAGGATTTACTTTTTATATTTTGTTAATAGCTATATTTAGCATTAGAATTTTAAAAAACTTGTTCTATTTCTCTTACACCAGGAACTTCTGCCATCAGAGCACGTTCAATTCCTGCTTTTAAAGTGATGGTAGAACTTGGACAGTTCCCACATGCGCCCATTAGTCGCAAACGAACAATGCCATCTTCTACATCTACTAATTCTACATCTCCACCGTCTCTTAATAAAAATGGACGTAATTTATTCAAAACTTCTTGTACTTGTTCCATTTGTTGCTCCATCTCATCTACCCCTTTCCAATCTACATCTATTATAAATGCATGCAGTAATTCGAGCTATGCAATTCGTCACATTTGATAATCATTCTCTCTCTTATATTTTAGCGTGTCACTACAGTTTTGTAAATAAAAGAGTGCTATTTTATAATGAGGAACAAGGAAGTTTGTGATAAACTGAGAGGTAGAAGCTTTTAAAGGTGTGATAACATGGATGTTCAAGTAAATGTTGCTTTTTGTGTAAAGAACTTGGCAAAAGGAACTGAACAAGTAAGACAAGAGTTAATAAAAGATCCGGATTTTAGAGTGGCGGAATATGGCTGTACTAGTTTTTGTGGGATCTGTCGCAATTATTTTGTTGCGATTGTGAATGGGAATCCGGTCACTGCTGATTCACCAGATGAGCTGGTTGATGAAGTATATGCGTATGTAGATGAAGTGATTTTTAAAGATAGATGAGGAGTTTGTTTATGAAAATACCTTTTACTAAAATGCATGGATTAGGAAATAGTTATATTTTTATTAATCTATTCGATTATGCAATAAAAGAAGAATACCTCCATGATCTTGCAATTGCCGTTGCGGATAAAGATTTTGGAATTGGCTCTGATGGATTAATTCTTATTCATCCTACAGATGTTGCAGATGTAGGTATGAGAATTTTTAATAATGACGGTTCAGAAGGAAAAAATTGTGGAAATGGCTTACGATGTGTCGCGAAGTTTGCTTATGAAAATAATCTTGTCAAGAAGAAACAATTTACGATTGAGACAAAAGCGGGAAATGTTGTAGCAGAAGTACATGGTGATCGAACTTTGATAAATGAAGTAACAGTGAACATGGGAAAACCACACTTGCTTCGTGAAACCATTCCAATGGAAGGTGCGAAAGGGGAAACCGTAATTGCAGAACCTTTTACTATTGGTACAGAGCATTTAGCTGTAACCACTGTATCGATGGGGAATCCGCACGCGGTATTTTTCGTTGATGAGATAAATGAAGCACCACTTACGACTTTAGGACCATTAATTGAAAAAGATGCTAGATTTCCTGAAGGTGTCAATGTGGAGTTCATCGAAAAAGTGAATGACAAAGAAATTCATTTCCGTGTATGGGAAAGAGGTTCAGGTGTAACACAAGCATGTGGTACGGGTGCATGTGCGTCGGTTGTTGCAAGTGTATTAAATGAAAAGCTAGCCAAAGGGCAAGAAATCACTGTACATTTAGCTGGTGGCGATTTATACATTACATGGGATGAAGAAGATATCGTATGGATGCGAGGAAAAGCAGAAACAACTATTGAAGGAATTTTTTATTGGGAGCAAAACAATTGAATGTTGAGGAAGTCTTTTTGTATACTTAACATACAATTAGAAAAAGGAGTTTTTTTCTATGATTATTACGATTACAGATAACGCAAGGCATCAAATTGAAGAAATGATGAAAGAAGAAGAACAGGATGTAAAGTTACGCTTTGGTGTAAAAGGTGGAGGGTGTAGTGGATTATCCTATTCCCTTGGATTTGAACAAGAGATGAACGAAGAATTAGATCAAATGGAAGTTACAAATGGAATTCCAGTTTTGATCAAAAAGTTTGATATTGATGTCATTAAAGGAACGACAATTGATTTCAAACAAAACATGATGGGTGGCGGATTTACGATTGATAATCCAAATGCGATTGTATCATGTGGATGTGGTTCGTCTTTTAAAGCGAAAGAAAGAGAAGGAACACCAGAGAGTTGTTAAACTATAATGAATGAGAAAACTAGT
>JAJUGF010000129.1 GCA_029268495.1 Gracilibacillus sp. | reverse complement strand
CTTCTCCTTTCATTTTATTAAGAATAAGTGTTCCTACTAGGTTTACTCGACATTTTAAACAAACCTACTATTTATTCATTTCTCTTATTACGAATATTGTTAACTTTGAAATTATATCGAATTTTCAAACAATTTGTCAAAGGTAATATTTAGTCTGTTCTAACAATTGTTACATAAATGTGAGTATAACCATTCCATTTATTCAAATGGTTGAAGTGGGACAGAGAAATTGGACTTACTTTCTCCACTTTGATAATAATTAGGTACGTCACCTGGATCAAAAACTTTTGTTACAGGGATATTTTGTTCTATCCGAACTGGTCTTGATGCAAATGGAATGACTACTTTCATTTCTACTGCGACATGTACATCAATATTAATAAATGCACCATTCACACCCGTTTCTACGATTTCACTTTTAATTTGTGTTTCTACATGGCCAATCACTTCTATGTTAATAGGAATTTTTGGACCTAAATTCGCAAGTAATGGGATACCTAATGCTTGGCCTAAAGGTACTTCAATTAATAATCCTTTTTCACGAATATCATCTATTAGTTCTTTTTCTGAAGGATCTAATTCTAGTTCCACCTCTAATGGAACACCTGTTTCAGGACGATCCCCTTTCTCTAATAATTTCAGAAAGTTTTCTACACGATATTGAACATTTCTTTGTACACGGTTTTCCACTATCGAATTAAATATGTAATTCTCCACTTTTCCTTCATCATCTACTTTTGTTTGTACTAGTTGTGATGTATCCAAATCATCAGATATTTTTTTATTGACAGCAATGCCCATGGCTTGATTGGCAATTTGTTTTACTCTTACTTCGGCATAATCTAATAAAACAGGTTTTATTCCTTCGTTAACAAGCAGAATACTTCCAACCATACTAACGATAAACAATAATAAAGCTATATATATCATTTGTTTATTTGGCGTGTTAGAGAGCCGCTTTCTCTTTTTGAACATAAAAAACCCTCCTTTCCTATACATATATGAAGGAGGGGGTAGAAATAGATACTATTTTTTTAAATGAGTGGTTGATGTGCTTGTATAATAGTTATATTTGGATATGCAGATAAATCCAAATCATATGGTTGAACTGTCTCACCATTATCTTCAATGATTCGAATAAATGGATTCACATCATATCGATGATTTTGTTTAATTACAATTCCTTTTCTTCCATCACTCAGTCCAACTGTTACACCATTAGGATAGATTGCTACAGTCCTTTTAAAAATATCAATTAGCTTTTTATCAAATTTTGAGTCTGCACCTTGATATAAAATCTCTATCCCTTCATGTGGTAACATCGCTTTACGATACACACGATTACTAGTTACTGCATCAAATACATCAGCAATACCTAATATCTTCGCATATGGATGTATTTTATCCTCTTTCAGTCCTCTAGGATAACCAGATCCATCTAATCTCTCATGGTGTTGAAAAGCACAATGAGCAACAAGCAATGGTATACTGTGACTTTTTCTCAGTATTTCAAAACCATATTCCGTATGTGCCTTGACTATTTGGAATTCGGTATCTGTTAGTTTTCCTTCTTTATTCAATATTTCTTGTGGTATATAGACTTTTCCAATATCATGTAATAATGAACCTAAGCCGATTACTTGTAAATCTTTCTTGTTATAACGCAATTCTTTCGCTAATGCAAGTGTATAAATCGTTACATTTAATGAATGATTAAAAACATAATCGTCAATAATTAATAGATCAGATAAGTAATGCATGACTTCTTCTTGCTCATACAAGTTTCCAATTAAACCTTTTACGATGTCATTCATTTGTTCCGAAGCAGCATCCATCAAATGACTTGCATTTTTAATATCCTTTGATTCAATAGACTGAAAAGATGTCTTAATTTTATTGACAGCATCTAATCTTTCTTCAGCAGATATTGGTGGTGTAATCAAAATGTCTTCAGTAAATTTGTCTCGAATGTATACATACGTAATTCCACTACTTTTTAACCGATTAACCATTCGATTCGTTAACTTCACATTTCGCTGAACAAGCACTCGACCTTTGCCATCATATATTGGTTTTGCTAATTCAATACCTTCACGTAACATACTTGTCGATACTAATCTCATTTGAAACTCCCTATATGATTAACCAATTTTATTATCCACTAAATAAGATTAGCAGAAATGCTACGTTTTTACTAGTTATTTCACGCAAAATTAAACGGAAATTATCGAATTATGTCTAAATTATTTCATCTAATTATTCTTTCTTCTCACTAATTAAGAGAAGCGCTTCTCGTATTGGCATACCTTTTTTCCAACCATATTGTTTATTTGCTGTGTGTGTTACTTTTTCTAATTTCCCATTTAATAAATCATCAATTGTCTTGACACCAACTGCACGCCCAGCCACAACAGGGCGATCTCGCAATTTATCATTTAATACATCTACATCCAAAGCTCCGCACATCACATAACCAATTTCATTTGTAATAATGAGTAATGTTGTATATGGTAATTGCACAACAATCGATACATATGGATGTCCATCTATTGTTAACGGTTTTACTTCCATCATAAAAAACACCCCTTTCCCTAAATCATATGTATAGGCGAAAGAGGTGTGACAATATTATACAGTTTCTTTTAACATACTTGCTAACAAGTCTCTCATAAATTCAGGTAAATAGAATCTCTTCTGCTTTGCTCTTACAATTACAGGAAACATTCTACCAAAAGTAAACATATCAGCTGTCGCTAATTTATAGATTTTGTCTGAATGTAATGATTCATTCTGATAATAGATTTCTTTCACATGTTCTTTACCATTTTTGTCTTGAGACGTTTCCACAGTTATACCAGCAAAAATCATTTTACCAACAACTTTTCCCCTAAATCCAAAACCTTTTACTTCTAAATGGATTAGTTCTTCATCAAATGCGCCTCGGACTACTTCCATCAGTTCTTTACCTGTTAATTCGACAACACATGGGTTAATCGGATGTGGACAAATCGAATGAATATCTTTAAACGTAATCGCACCTTTACCTATAGAATCTAGTAAAATACCAGCATTTAACATCGATACATCTGCATCTGTCCATTTCAACAAGTAAGATGTAAATTGTTCAATAATAGGTGTAGACTCATACCAATTTACATCTAAAGGAGCTTCTACCGATGTGATTATTCTATTTAGTTGTTTATCTGCTTTGATAGCTAATTGATCTAATTTTGCTGTTGTTTGCTTATCATCCTTATAATGATTGATTGGTACAGCATATGCTTCTTTGTGTATTAACTCTCGATTTTCATGATCCCACTCTAAGTGTACTTCTCCGACATAATGTCCATACTTCCCAGCAGCAGTTAACAATGTACCGTTTATTACTTCTCCATTTTTGAATAAATGGTGAGTATGGCCTCCAATAATTATATCAATCTCATGGAACTGTTCTGCAATGATTTGATCTTCCGTTAAGCCTAAATGTGATAACAAAATAATGATATCTGCGTTTTTCTTCATCTCCGGTAATCGCCTAGCTAAATAGTTAATTGGTGATTCCACTTTCCAACCTAATGGATTGTAAAATGGAGTAAACGGTGCTGTCAAACCAATGAATGCAATTTTTACACCACTTTCAGAATGTACGATATGATATTCTTTTAACCATTTTGGTAATGGTCCTTTTTGCGGAAGCAAGTTTGCACAAGATACGTGAAAGTCTGCATCATCATATAAATGAAATAAATCTTGATAGTCTAACGTAATGCCTTCATTATTCCCTATTGTTGCTATATCATAAGAAGCATCATTTAATAACTCCACATTAGATTTTCCTAATGTCGCTTCTGTAATTGGGTGGAATCGATCTGCATGGTCTCCAATGTCTACAGTCCAATAATTTTCTTTATTATTATGATGTAGCTTTTCCTTTTCCTTTAAATAACTAACGATTTTTGTCCATTGTTCAAAATGACTATGTAAATCATTAGAATAATAAACATGCAAATGTTCAATCATTCCTCATCCCCCTCCCAGAAACTTCATTTACATAAATATTCCTTGATAAATTAAACGAAGTCCAATTAATAACAAGACAGCGCGAAGTAAATATTCAATTCCTTTACTTGATAATTGTTGACTTACTTTCGCACCTAACACACCACCAAACCATGCACCCGGTATAAATGCCCATACATAATTCCACTCAATATGTCCTAACATGATATGTGTAAAGGAACTAACTGTACTTAATGATAAAATCATAAACATAGATGTTGCTGAAGCGATATGTGGAGGAAAATGAAATAGTAAAATCATTGCAGGTACCATCAGTGAACCTCCACCGATACCAAAAAATCCTGATAACATTCCTACAACAAAAGCAATTCCAACAGCAATATATGGAGAAAAATGATACATATATGTACTATTTCCTATATGTATTTCACGTCTCACAAATCCCTTTCTCAGTGGTAGATCACTGAGTTGTGTTTCATTTGTTTTGTTTTGAAACATAAAGCTAATAAATATAAGAAACATAAATATTCCCAGAAACAACGAGAACATATCTGTTTCAACAAATTGATTTAACCAAGAACCTAATACACCGCCAGGTAAACTACCTAAAATAAAAAACAAACCGCTTCTATAATCGATTCTTTTTTGTTTAGCATAAGTAATCGTTGAGGACATTGCAGTAAATACCATTATCACTAATGATATGCCAACAATGGTGTTCGCAGTAGCCCAATGAAACATGTCTGTAGTTGCATGAAGGATAAGTAATATTGGTACAAGAATGACTCCTCCACCTAATCCTACAATACTTCCTAACATTGCAGATAATAACCCAATAATTAAACAAATTACGATAACCACACTATCACTTCCATATTATGTAATAAAATTCCGTTATGTTCTCTACTCCAATGTAAATACAATGAAATAAAAGAAGGGTTCTATAATGAACCCCTCTTTTATTATATAGCTTATTTAAAAAATAATCCAACTGAACCGTCTATTCTTTCTTTATTGTGAATCATGATTTTATGAAGTTTTTCTTTTTAAAAATAAATAAGTAGTACCACTCAAGAAGAGTAACAACCCAATCAACATGTATTGATACATTGTAGTTGCAGTGTCTGGAAGAGTTTGTCCAGGATCTATTACAACATCCTGTACTACTTCTTCCTCAGCTTCAAAAACAGTATATGTGCTGAAATGATTGGTTTCTGCTATTACCTTTCCATCTTGCCATTTCCCACCTACAACTTCCCATTTCTCAAGTTCTGGATTCCAGTAAAATACTTTCGCATTGTTTGTATTTTTTACTTTCTCACTGTCAACAGAAAAAGTTAGTTTGACTTTTTGATTGAACTTCTCTACTAGTTTGTTATCTTGTTTCATTTCGAAATCATAGACCACACTTAACGCTTGTTCTATATCTGCCATACGCTTTAACTGTATCGATACAGGTCCAGATTCCTCATCAAAATTAGATGCAGATAGGCTTAAACTGACATTTTTTAACTTAATGATGATAATTGCATTAGTCTTCATCAAATATCTTATTTGCTCTTGCGTAAAGATTACCTTTACAGTGTCACTTTTGTCATGTAAATCTATCCATAACTCTCCATTATTAGCTAAACGTTTTAACTCATCCATTTCCAATGTGGCTTCATTGTTATTAACAGTAGGAGCTAATGTAACGCGATTTTGTTTCTTTTCATTATTTGATTCTCCCGGCTTTTCAGGAGTCACAGGTTCTTTTGGGTTTTCAGGACTCTCAGGAGTTTCAGGTTTTTCTGGCTTTACTGGTTCTTCTGGTTTCGGAGTAACTGGTTCAGAAGAATCGATTGGTTTAATCGTTGCTACAACACTCTTATCATGATAAGTTACTGTTACATCATAGCCTTCAGCTGTCACGTTATCAAAGGTACCTTTCAACTTATCTGCAGTAAGTAAAGTGATTTCTTTTGATTGATTAATACTGTAATCAGACAAATCTAAATTTAAATTACCACCATCAATATATAACATTCCATCTACACTGACTTGAATGTCATCATTGTCCATATTAATATTTAGTAATCCACTTTCCATTGTTGCATTCCCATGTATGTGTAACGTTTCAGCTACATTCACTAAAATTTCACCATTTTCGATGTACAGATCACCTGTACCAAAAGCAGTTGCTGAAGTAGCTTCTAATGTTCCATCTTGTAACAATGTACCACCAGTGTAACTATTATTCCCCATTAACGTAAGCTTGCCTGTTCCTTGCTTTGTAAGCATACCACTACCACTAATATCATTTCTCCAACGGTCATGCGCATGGAATCTACCTTTTGAAGCATCCATATTCACTGTAACGTTACTTAGAAAGGCACCATACCCATCTGATGCTGTAACTAAGTCTAGCCTTCCCCAACCATTTGATTCATCAATTACTGGATAGCCCGAATCAATTTCAGTAGTATACAACACTTCTCTTCGCTGTTGATCAGTCAAATATGGTTGACGAGTTTCTAATAATACCTCTGCTCCTTTTGGTACGACAGGATCTAAACCTTTCGTTCCAGTTTGAGGTAAACCATAAGTGAGCTTCTCGCGATAAAATGCTTTATTTGCCTCATGATCTTCAAATTTTTCTTCATCATATGCGCTTTCGAACGTATAATCTTCCGTAACTGTATGTGCATAATCGTATAGACTTAATCCTTTTGATTCCGCCAGTTTACCAAATACTTCTCCAGCATTTGTATATGCCTTATCTAACACTTCTTTGTTTTCAGATAAATTAAATGCATATGCCGTCATTGCTGTTGCTTGAATTCTTGCTCCAATAACATCAAGAGGCGAGTGCATCCCAGCCACTATTCTGTTTTCTCCCATTACAGCGGCTCTAGTTAAAAATTCCGCATATCTTTCTGGTGTAGCATATGCAAATCCAAATGTAGATAAATATGATGCACTAGTATGTCCACTCGGAAACGCGCCATCTTTTCCTCTTCCATCTTCTGCTTTTCTTTTTACATATTCTAACGCAGGAATTACTTCTACATTCGACTCATATTGTTGATAATG
>JAJUGF010000128.1 GCA_029268495.1 Gracilibacillus sp. | reverse complement strand
TCTTCTTTTACTGTCCCCATAATCGATACCTCCCCAAAATGTAAAAACAACTTCCATTATTATAAAATAGTTATTCATGCAAAAATTGCTTTATCCCTATTTGTGTTTGTCTGTTTGATTCACTATCCATGATTGAATTCTCACGTAACAGACTATAGTTACTTATATTATACACATTCCTATGAGTCTTCTCAAAGCAAAAAAAATTGGCATAGGTATGATAGCCTATGCCGTTCAATTCTATTTATAAAAAAGGGGGTCAATTAGTTAACTTCATTATAACCCTTTTATGTTTCATCCGTGTTACAGTGAGGTTAATTTCCTTTTACGTTAAATTTCAAATTGATGACAATTGGTAACTAAGCTTCTTCGCTCTCCAATAAATTTTCGACAAATGCTTGAGCAGATTGTGCAGCAATTGCACCATCACCTGTTGCTGTTACAATTTGACGTAATTCTTTCTCGCGTATATCACCTGCAGCGAAAACACCTGGTACACTTGTTTCCATATTCTCATTTGTTGGAATATATCCTTCTTCATTCGTAATTCCTAATGACTGGAATGGCTCACTTAATGGGACCATACCAATATAGATGAATGCACCATCTGTTTTATGCTCATATTCTTCGCCGGTTTTTTTATTAAGTAATGTCACACTTGCAACTTTACCATTCTCACCATTAATGGACTTCACAATCGTATCCCATAGGAAATCAATTTTTTCATTTTTGAATGCACGATCTTGTAGAATTTTTTGAGCACGTAATTGTTCACGACGGTGAATAATCGTTACTTTGCTAGCGAATCGAGTTAAGTATACCCCTTCTTCTACCGCAGAATCCCCACCACCAACAACAATTAATTCTTTCTCTTTGAAGAATGCACCATCACAGACTGCACAGTAAGATACACCTCGTCCGCCTAGTTCTTCTTCACCTGGTACACCTAGCTTTTTGTATCGCGCTCCTGTTGTAATAATCAGTGCACGTGTTTTAAATTCTTTCGTTCCCGCTTTTACAATTTTATATTCTTTTTTATCAATTACTTCTTTAATATCTCCATACGCGTATGCCGCACCGAATTTCTTCGCATGATCGAACATTTTGTTAGACAAATCCGGTCCCAAAATATGGTCATATCCTGGATAATTTTCTACATCTTCTGTATTTGCCATTTGTCCACCAGGAATACCGCGTTCAAGCATTAATGTATCCAAATTTGCTCGAGATGTGTACACAGCCGCTGTCATACCAGCAGGTCCCGCTCCAGCAATGATTACGTCGTAAATTTTGTCTTCTGACATACTTCTCATCCTTTCACTTTCTTTGTTTCATTATCTTATTGTTCATTCAAAAGGTCTACTAATCTGCTCAATCGCCAATTAGGTTACTGTTTTGCCATGGCTTCATTTGCTTCTTGAGGATGGAGTGTTCCTTACATCCTTCTTCCCAGATTTGTTCGGCCATTGTTTCATTCCCGATAAAATAACAACATGTACTGTACCATCTATAATAAGAAGGATGACCTTTTAACTTTGATTTATGCAAACAACGAAATCGGGAGAATGCTTCTTGATACATACCTACTTGTGTGAACATCGAAGCAAGCCTTAATTTTTGTTGTTCATGTACTGGATATATATTCTCAAGCATATGAACAAGATTATGAAATAAAGTTATTTCTTTTGTTTGATAATAGAATATTGCTAAATTCATAAAACTTGCAAGTGTATCTGGATGTTCTTGTAAATAATTCTCTTCAAGCTCAATTGCCTTCTCTTTTTCCCCTGCAAAGAAAAGTGCATAATGATACTCATGTCTTGCTTGTTGGAATTCTGGGAACATGATAATCATTTCTTCTAATAATGCAATGGCTTCTTGCCATTCTTCTCGCTCTAAATGATAAAAAACGGTCTCTTGATAGATTAATACATCATCTTCTTCTTCCAATACCCATTCATCATCTTCTTCATCATCTTCAAAATCTAACACTGTAAGTAACCCAATTGCTTCTTCAGCAAATTCACCATCAGGATCTTTTTCTAAATATAATTCTGCATACTTAATCGCATCTTGTAGGAGCCCAAGATGTGCATAATTATTTGCAATTAAATAGTAACAATCAATATATTCATCACCATATGCTGTCAATACTTTTGTTAGTAGTTGATTTGCTTTATGATAAGAACCGATTTCGGTATAAACAATGGACATTTGACATTGATATAAAGGATGATTTGGTTTTTCAGAGAGAGCCTTTTTAAACCACTTAATAGATAGTTCGAACTTACGCTTTTGAAAAGCCTCTACGCCTTTAGAAAAATAAAACTCCCCTTCTGGTATGAAAGGTATAATATTCTTCTTTGTTTTATATGGTTTTGGCACGCTGTAAATACCCATCCCTTCTTTTTAAAAACTTACTATTGACTAATGCATTATAACACAAAATGTCAAGATATATTAGATAGTTTTTAGGAAAAGTATTGAATATGATAAAATAGGAATGGGAGGGATGAAATAATGCATATTGCAATCATTGGTGCCGGTGCATTGGGTACATACTTTGGCGCGAGATGGCTCGATGCAGGTGCAGATGTCACCTTTATCGTCCGTGAAAATCGTTGGAAACAAATTCAAAAGAATGGTTTAGCTGTACACAGTGTTTTAGGAGATACGAATGCAGATCATGCAACATATATGAAAGACCCATCAAAAGCAAAAGATGTGGATGTGATTGTCCTTGCAGTAAAGGGATACCATCTAGATGGTGTCATCCCAACAATCAAACAAATGATTTCTGATAAGACATTTATATTACCAATCTTAAACGGATTCGAACATTATGCCACATTACAAGAGACATTTGGTGAAGAGCGAGTTCTAGGTGGTCTTGCGAATATTATTGCAACATTAAATGAAAAAGGACATGTAGAACACACAAGCAACATACATGAATTACGATTTGGTGTTCTGCACAACAAACAAGCAGGTATTTGTGAGCAACTCACCAAGCTATCTGAAAAAAGTAACATGCACGCAATATATAGTAACACGATTCTAAAAGACATATGGTATAAATATATGTTCATTACAGCATTTTCCGGTATAACCACTGCAACAGATTGTGCAATCGGACAGATTAGACGTACACCTGAAACAATGGAGATTGTTACTATGCTACTACATGAGATGAAGCAAATCGCGAATCGAAACGAAGAACTTTTAAATGAGTTAGATGTGAAAAAAGCAATCAAAACATTGAAAACATTACATGAGGATGCTACGTCATCCATGCATCAAGATTACCGAAAAGGGCTCACAATTGAACTAGATCATTTACAAGGATACAGCTTACAATTAGCTAAAGATAATCATATTAATACACCATATTTAGAGACCATCTATAGTTTGATAAAAGCAAAAGTAGAGTAGCCGACATATGGTTACTCTACTTTTTGTTCATGAAAAAATGAATCTAGCTTCATTCTCTCGTCCATTTGTTCTTTTGTATAAATTACTCTCATCGGATTTCCACCAACAAAGGTACCTGCTTCTACATTTTTATGCACAACTGTACCTGCAGCAACAACCGCTCCATTTCCAATTTCCACACCAGGTAAGATTGTACTATTTGCACCAATCATCACTTCATCACCAATCACTACATCGCCTAATCGATATTCTTTGATTAAGTATTCATGCGCTAAAATAGTTGTGTTATAACCAATGACAGTGTTTTTACCTACTTTTATCTTCTCAGGAAACATAATATCAAGCATTACCATTAGTGCAAATGCCGTTTCCTTTCCTACTTCCATTTTTAAAAATGTACGATACAACCAATTTTTCACATTTAACAAAGGGGTATATCTAGCAAGCTGAATGACAATAAAATTCCGAATCACTTTAAAGAATGGAACAGTTTTGTAAATATGCCAAAGCGAATTTGCACCAGATACTTTATAACGGTGTGTATTGCGCATACTTATTCCACTCCAACTAATTGTAGTAAATCACTCATTTGCTCTAACATATATGTTGGATTGTGTGCTTCAAGTACTTCTCTCCCTTTGATTGTCCATGCAACGCCAGCTGTTTGTACGCCAGCATTATGTCCTGCTTCGATATCATGATAATTATCTCCGACCATTAATGTTGTCATCGGATTTGCTTCTAATTGATCGATTGCAGTTAAAATTGGCTCAGGATGGGGTTTTGCGTTTTCTACATCATCAAGCCCTATTAATACTTCAAATACATCTGCCATTCCCGTTATTTGTAAGCCTAATTTTGCTGTATCAGATAACTTTGTTGTAACAATGCCTAACGTAATACCTGCATCTTTCAGCTTTTTCACTGTCTCTACTACTGTCGGGTATGCTTCCACATATTTGTCATGGTTTGCTAAATTATGTTCTCGATATGTTGCTATCATTTCTTCAACTTTATCTGGATTCACTTGTTGCATACTATCCACTAATGGTGGACCAATAAAATTCAATATCTCTTCTCTCGTATATTGTCTGTCACTAAATTTCTCTAAAGTATGCGTAAATGATGCAACGATCAATTCATTCGTGTCAATTAATGTTCCATCTAAATCAAATAATATCGTTTCTATTTTCATCTTTCATCCTCCAACATTTATTTAACACGGAAATTGGCTTTTGCTAAAAACAGCAAAAGCCAATCTACACGCATTATTTTTGTACGATTTTTTTGCCTTGATACGTTTTATTTGCTAATCCTTTTTTTCTGCGGAAAACAATAAGGATAATTGCGCAAATAATCAGTACGATTGATATAAATTGTGCCGTTCTTAATATCGGCTCAATGATGTATAAACTATCTGTACGCATGCCTTCAATAAAATATCTTCCAATTGAGTACCAAATTACGTAGGACAAAAATAGTTCCCCACGTCTAATTGGATATTTTCTTAATAGAAGTAATAAACCAAATCCAATGATATTCCAAACAGATTCATATAAAAAAGTTGGATGATACATCGTACCTTTAATACACATTTGGTTCATAATAAAATCAGGTAGATATTGGTGAAAACTTTCATATGTAGCTTGTGATATTGGACCACCATGTGCCTCTTGATTCATGAAATTTCCCCAGCGGCCGATTGCTTGTCCTAAAATGATACTAGGTGCAACAATATCTGCAATTTGCCAGAAAGATAATTTCCGAATTCTTGTATAAATAATTGCGGTGATAACAGATCCAATTAATGCACCATGAATGGCAATGCCACCTTCCCATACTGCAAATACTTTCCAAAATGGACCGTTCGAATATTGATCCCATTCAAAAATGACATAATAAATTCTTGCACTTAGAATCGCAATCGGAATTGCATATACAACCAAGTCAATTATATAATCTTTTTTTACACCTAAGCGATCCGCTTCTCTTGTCGCAAGCCAAAGCGCTAAAAATACACCTGATGCAATAATGACACCATACCAGTATATTGGTAATGAACCAATCTTAATAAATACTGGATCTAATGCCGGTGCTGCACATGACACTACACATCTCTCCCATTCTATTTCTTACTCCATATCTAGATCAAAGACTGACTCTTCCTCACGTTCACCGTGTTGAATCATTTTGGATAATCGTTGTGAAAATTCTTCTGCTGCATTCACACCCATACGTTTTAAGCGGAAGTTCATTGCTGCAACTTCAATAATAACAGCTAAGTTACGTCCTGGTCTAACAGGAAGCGTTATTTTTGGTATTTTCACATCAATCACTTTCATCGTTTCTTCTTCTAAGCCTAAACGATCATATTGTTTCTTTTGATCCCATGTTTCTAAATTGATTACAAGGGAAATTCGTTTATGTGATCGAACAGAACCTGCACCAAATAGTGTCATGACGTTAATGATGCCTAATCCTCTAATTTCTAGTAAATGTTCGATTAATGGAGGTGATGACCCAATTAATCTGTCATAGTCTTCTTGTCTAATCTCCACACTATCATCTGCGACTAGTCTATGTCCTCTTTTTACTAATTCTAGTGCTGTTTCACTTTTACCTACACCACTTTGTCCTGTAATAAGTACACCAATACCATATATATCTACTAAAACACCATGCACTGCGGTAAATGGTGCGAATTTAGCTTCAAGAAAATTTGTAATTCGACTAATTACACGTGTTGTTTTAAAAGGTGATCGCATTAACGGTACACCAGAGTTCTGACATGCCTCAACTAATTCTTCAGGAATATCCATTGCTCGAGTAACTAATATACCTGGCGTAATATCTGTACATAATTTGTACGCACGGTCTTTCTTTTCTTCTGTTGTTAGTTCAGCGAAATAGGATAGTTCTGTTTTTCCTAACAATTGCAAGCGATCTTTTGGATAATATTTGAAGTATCCTGTTAACTCAATTCCAGGTCTTGAGACTTCACTCATGAATATTTCACGATGTAAGCCTTCTTGTCCTGCAACAAGCTCAATTTTAAAGCGCTCTAATAAATCTTGTGTACGTACTTTTGCCAATGTAAGCCCCCCTAATCCAAAAAGCTTTATTCTTATCTCATTCTACCTAATTTCTAAGTATGTAAATAGTCTTCTTTCATTCCTTTTATTATTGTAGCATTTTTTTAATCATTTCGTATCCTTTTATTATAATTATTACGTAAAAAAAATGATTCATACCTGTTTTAATTATGGACAAATTTTTGACAATAAGAAAAGATTATAAGGCAAAAGATTGCTCTCATTAGAAAAATCCAAACAATTCGATAGCTATTTACCGAATGGCTTGGACTTTTTCTTGACAGACGTCTTTATACTGTTAACTTTGAGATTTGATATGTGCTTTGCAACCGCTTCGACTTGTCCGTTTCCCTTTCCATGTTTTTTCCCTACAATTAATGTAACCATAAAAACATTGGCTTTATTCCAATTGATTATAATCCTGTTTTTAAATTATGTATCATGATGAAAAAATAAATGTTTATTTGTAACAAATCAACATATAAGCACTTCCAAACTTTGTGGAACTCCAATAAGCGAAGGCGCACACTCCCACTCCTATGGGATTCTTTTTCCTGAAAATCCACTTTACCAAGCG
>JAJUGF010000127.1 GCA_029268495.1 Gracilibacillus sp. | reverse complement strand
TTTTTCATATGGTGAGACAGATGGATCATTAGAATAGTCTCTTATCTCATCCTGATTAACTTCCTGCAAACCTTGTTGATTGAGACGTAAAACGCCACGATCTGTATAAACATCAAGTCCATTCTGATAATCTATTGGTAATATACAGGTGTTATGGATAGTAACAATAGCACCACTACTCATCTTTAGCGTGACAGTGCCTACATCAGATACATTTATTTCAGCCTTAGCTGGTTGCAAACGTTTGGCGAAATCCGCTCTGACTTCCTCCACTTCACCTAATACATATCTAACTAAATCGACAATATGTGTGGTTTGCTCTACAAATTGGCCTCCTGATGTCTCATTTTTTCTCCACCAACTCACCTCAGGCATGGTACCCATCCAATAACCGATTGCCATACCAATTGTACAATCTTGTAATAATTCTTTTGCCTTCCTTGTTCCATGTAAATATCTAAAGTGGTAACCAACAGATGTCAATAATTGCTTCTCTTTTATCTTGTTAAGTATCGTTGTAGGTATTTCTATATTTGTCGATAATGGTTTTTCCACAAAAAATGGTATACCTCTCTCTACCAACAATTCTTCTATTTCGCCGTGTGCAAACGGTGGTACACAAATATAAGCAGCATCAATCTGTTCATTATCTAACATTTTCGTCAATTCATTATATGCTTTTGCCTGCGGATAGTCTTTCGCTATTTGCTTTGCTTTCTCTAGAGATCTACCACAAACGCCACGTATCACGACATCTTCCATCTCATTTACGATAGATGCATGTAATCTAGCAAAAGAACCTGTACCAATTATTCCAATATGTATTGTCATGTAATCTCTCCTCTTTATCAGCGATTAATTACTTTCTCCAAAACGTCGTACAATCCGCCTTATCTATTATGTTAAACGTTATCATTTTATCTAGCAAGGAATAATCTACCTTAGCAGTCCATAGGATACGGATGATTTTCTTTGTTTTGTAAGAAATTATTAAATTTCTCCATTTTCTCCCTCTTTGCTATTTTACTAATGTAAGAGAGTGAAGTATCGCTTACATTAGTACTGATGTTGTAAAAAATAATAGAAAGTGAAACGTATTAGTCTCACTTCCTATCTTCCGTTTTCTTATATGCTATTATTTCACAAAAACAGGTAATTTCTCTAAGAAAATGAAGTCTTCTCGGTTTGCCGCATCTCCTTCTGCAAGAATTGCTGCTTTCGCTACTACTTCAGCACCTGCTTCTTGTACAAGTTCTTCTAGAGCTTGTATAGATTCACCCGTGCTAATCACATCATCGACTAAAGCGACTTTTTTTCCTTGTAATACTTTCGCATCTTTTCCATCTAAACAAAGAATCTGTTCACTAGTTGTTGTAATCGAGTTCACTTTATGAACAATCGGATTCTCCATATATGCTTTCACACTTTTACGTGCGATGATATATTCCTTTTTGCCAATTACTCTGGTTAATTCGTGTATTAATGGAATTCCTTTTGCTTCTGCTGTCACAATGTAATCTACTTCAGGCAATTTCTCGGCTAATAACGGAGCCACGTGACACACGAGTTCTGTATCTCCTAGAATAACAAAACTAGCAATACTTAAATGATCGTTAATTGGAATGATTGGTAATTTTCGTTCAAGACCTTCAATAGTTAGTGTATATACTTCTGTCATGATGCTCCCCCTTGTTTAAAATCCTAATAGATTCATTAGAAATTGTATTACTACACCTGATAACATACCAACAAATGGATCTGTTATTGCTGTGACAACCATAGTAATAGCTCCAATAATTCCTTCTGAACCTTCACCTGTAGTTAATGCCGCAGCTGCATTTCCTGGTAGTGTTACAATCGCACCTAATACGAATAAAAAACCAGCAATAGAAGCTGTCGGAATAAATTTACCGATTTTAGGTAGTAATTTAAGTAGTAAGATAATCGCCATAATTGCCATCATTAATACTCCAGACCAGACTGGATTTGGTGCACTAGCGGTAGCAGAAATAACGACTTCCACTGGACCTCCACCAAAAAAGGATGATGCCATATCAGCCAAACTACTAATCATTGCAAGTGTATCCACATTTACATCTTTACCAGCAATATCACTATTTATGTTTCCAAAGGCTATATTTGCACCAATATTAAGACAAACCATTGCTAATGCCCCTCGGATAACCATTGGATTAATAACAAACCTCGTCCGCTTAAAACGGTCGTCTACAAATGGTTTCTTCGCATCCTTATCAGTATCTTTGCGAACAAAGAATGCGACAATACTAGATAAGACAACAGATATAGTAATCGTATAAACTAAATCTTGTGTAGCAATATACGTAATTAATCCAGTGATAAAGGAAACAATTCCTGGTGTCTTATCATCTTTTGCCATGTCCCAAGCGACTTTCGTCAACATGATTCCAACACCAGCCATCATACCGTTAGTAATTACCGGACCAATCCATTCCATTATCCATTCTAACGCTCCGAATGCGCCAATAATGAACATGATAAGAGCCCCAAAGAAAATCATCGATAATCTTTCACGTAAATTTTTCCCCATTGCACCTGCTACTGTAATCGTTTCAGCTTGGAAAGATATAACGGCAACAGATCCTGTGAAGCTATTTCCTAAAGCTCCCACAAGAAAGGCCATCGCAGTCGGAACAGACGCAAAGCCAAAGGCAAGTGCTAGTAGCCCTTGCGGCAATCCATTTAACACACCACTAAGTGCAGCTAAAATATCTTTTAATATTTCCATCCTTCTCCTACCTTTCTGTTTCTACGGAGCAATATCAATACACTATGCTACAGAAATAGGAGATTATCAGAGAGTAGACGTCTGTTAAATTCAATGTAAATACACTCGCCACTTTGTAAAGAAGCTTTTTTTAGACAAACGTACACTATATTTCTGATACAGTTCCATTTATAGATAATTAATCAAATAATTTCAAAATCAATTAAAAAACGCCTATGATTGCCATAGACGTTGTATTATTTCATATGTTACAAAAAATAGAATGTTTCTAACATCCTACGTCCATAGTAGAGCAATTATCGGTTGCTCCGTAGAAACTCCCAGACCATATTACTAGGATTATACGATATTTTATTTACCTAAAGTAATGTACCACACTATATGAAAAGTGGCAAGAGGAAGAATTTGGCGTCAATATTCAGTGAGTACATTACTTTTTTAGTTACAGAAGTATGTCTTACATATAATAACAATCAAAGTAATTCCACATCTTATATCTGTTCTTGTTTATTTATTCCTGCCCATATTATTGCTGGTACAATAAGAATAGCAAGTAAAGATGTCGCAATAGAAAGTATTGCAAAATTAGTATAAGCTACAATTACGCCAGAAATACCTCCACCGATTGCACCTGAAAAAGCAATCCACACATCTACCATCCCTTGTGTCTTCGCTCTTGTAGTTGTAGAAGTTGAATCAACTAGAATGGCTGTACCACTAATTAGGCCAAAATTCCAGCCTATCCCTAATAAAAGAAGTGCAATAGTAATAGATCCAATAGAGTCAATCGAACCGAAAGCCGCTAGCCCTCCTGCTATAAGAAGTGTCACTACGGAAGCATACGCTATTTTGGCACGTCCCACTCTATCGACAAGTACACCCGTTACTAATGATGGTAGATACATTCCGATGATATGCAGACCAATTACGAATCCAACCGCATGTAATGCATGATGATGGTTACCCATAAATATTGGAGTCATTGTCATAATTGCCACCATCACAAACTGTGTGGTAATCATGACAATGGCCCCTGCTATGATACCTCGACAATTGCTAAAATCTGAATTTGTTAATCCTTCATTATTATGTACATCAACTAATTTCTTCTCATTTTCGGCGATGGCTTTTGCGACAATAAATGGGTCTGGTCGAAGAAAAATAAATAAGACTACACCAGCAACAATATAAGCGCATGCTGCTAATATAAAAGGTCCAGCTAAGGCAGGAATCCCCATACCCGTAGCAACCTCTCCCATCACATCCACTAAATTAGGTCCCGCAACCGCTCCAAAAGTCGTAGATACAAGCGCTAGACTAATAGCCTTTGCTCTTTGTTTCGCATTGGCTAAATCTGTACCTGCATATCGAGCTAGTAAATTTGTCGCTGATCCCGCGCCATAAATAAATAGTGCTAAGAAAAGTAATACGATATTTTCAATCATCGCAGCAAGCACAACACCAATTGCTCCGAGGCCACCAACAAGGAACCCTGATGCTAATCCTGAACGTCTTCCAAATTGGTTAGATATTTTCCCTATGAGTAATGCCGCTCCTGCTGATCCGAAAGTAAACAATGCTGTTGGTAGTCCTGATACACTATCTGTTCCTAGTATATCTTTTGCTAATAGAGCACCTACAGTAATACCCGCCGCAAGACCTGCCCCACCAAAAATTTGGGACAAGATAACAATAATCAATGTCTTTTTGTACAATTTTTGTTGTTTTTCTTCTGAATCCATATATTCTTGATATTTCTCTGTCATTGCATCTACTCCTTCTTATTTTTTTCATACAATACTGCAATTATATTAATTTAATATATCAAATATCACGAAAATTAATCCAATGGCGACTTGAGTATATCATAGGACAAACGTATCCTATCTCGACACCATATACCATTTTCAAAAATCTTATCCTCATAGTGTCGAGTAAAATAATCACTTTCCACACCAATAATTCTAAAACCGCATTTTTGATAGAAAGCTAATTGCTCTATACTTGAATTCCCTGTTCCTACTTCAATCGTGTTATAACCCTTATTTTTTGACTGACGAATTGCATCCTTAAGCAATTGCTTTCCAATCCCTCGACCTTGTTCATTCTCAGAAACAGCTATATTTACTAATTCAATTGTTCTTGGACTTATGGGCAGCAATATATATACACCTATTATTTCTCCATTACTATCAGCTACATAACAAAATCCTTTGTTCAAATAGTTATCTACTAATTTTTGAGAAGGATCAGCGAGTAATAATAAATCTATAGGTGGTGCTTCATCAACATTCCATTCTCTAATTTTCATCGTAATTCTCCTCAAAGTAATATTTGGAACCATAACTGCCTTTGTCGATAGGCCTTCAACATTTCTTATTTCTCATATTGTTTAATTCTTGAATAATGATGGGTAACTCTTTTAAGTCTTCAATGACAAAATCTGCATCCACATGATCCCACTGTATATCTTTTTTTCCATATTCCTAACATTCCTATATTTTTTGCACCTTTTATATCATTTTCAGGATGGTCGCCTACATACATACTTTCACTCGTAGAAACACCTAATTGTCTTAATGCCTTATTAAATATTTCAGGGTTAGGCTTTTTTATCCCTTCATATTCGGAAACAAGTATTGTATCAAAGTATCTTTCAATTCCTAAAGATTTTATATTATCCATTTGGAATTGTCCCTTTCCGTTTGTAATCATCCCTAATCGAATGGAAGCATTTTTTAAGGTTTCTAACATACCAATAAGATTGGGAAAAGGAATGCAGCTATTGTGAAATTCCGCTACATAATCATCAAGTAGCATTTGCCAAGTTATCTTTCTAATAGTGTACTCTTCAACAAGTTGTTGGTACACTTTATCCTTACAAACATATCCTCGACAATCCAATGCTATAAACCTTGAAATATATTTTTCTTTAGGAATATGACCAAGCCATTCCTTCCATCTATCATATTGATTGTTGATAAACTTTAGTACAGAGGCATCTCTATCGAGTAAAGTGCCATCTAAATCAAATATAACTGCTTTGATCACATTACATATCCTCCCATATACGCTAGATAGTTTTAGTCCGAAAAGTATCCTGAATTTATATAATAATAGTTGTAAATCTAATTTATAGTTATAGCAGGATCACTTCTCCAGTCGAAGCATTCACACCATATCGACAATCCATTTTCCCACACAAAATATATTTTTGCTCTGTAATGTCATAAACATAATAAGGCTTTAGTTCAATGTAACCTTTCAATTTTTCATACGCTTCTTCTATTGTAATCGTTACTTGATCAGTGAGTTCGAATTGATCAAACGTTTCAAGTATCGGTTTACTATCCATATAATTCACAACCTGTAGACTATTCGAATCAATTATCACCTTCATTTTTCTTTGAAACAAACGATAATTTTGTATTTTGGTCTTTAATACAGCTTGGATATAACCTTTATCTCGATAAAGGAATTTTACTACCCATTGACCTGATTCATTTGGATACTCTTGTGCTAGTAAATTCCTAATTGCTAGTATACATTTGTCTTGTTCGATATTTGTAATCGGTCGTGAATCTGGAGAAGGTTCCTTTGACAATACTTGTTCTATTGAAATATCTTCCGTCCAATTGATTTTTTTTCGTTTAAATGGTTTCTCAACTGATGCATGCCAATATAACGTTTCATCTAGCTTTTTTCCGTTATTTTCTACGGAATAATATTCAAAAGGTATCGTTGATATACCATCATTTTCTATAAATAATTCTTCAATAACATATATATAATCTAGCTTTTTCTGCTCATATATAGGATATTCTATCATTTTTAATTGTTCTCTTTTCACAAAGTCTAGTTTACCTAAAGAAAGGGCATATTCTTCTTCCTCTACTTGTTCTCTTAAAGGAAATGAACCATGTATAGAGAACAGTGTTAACTTCCCGTCTTGATTGATTTTAATATCAATATAGCCTGATGGCGCTATATCAACACCATTCATACAAGCTGTAAAAAGAAATTCTCCTTTGTCTTCTTTTTTCAACTGAAAGTGTTCTTTATATGTTAATCCTGTATGATTTTCAACCCATTTTATAATCTCTGCCTGATTATAATGAGTAAATATGATGCCATTTACAGCATACGACTGATCATTTACAAAAATAATACGTTCATATTGATGACTTTTTAAGTTAAAATTGATGGATGCTGTACCATCAGGAATTACATCTTCCTCTTCTTGTACCACATTCTCAGGAAACCACTCCATCGACAATCCATATACCGTCTCATTGAACATATTTACATTTCGATAAAAATGATATTCCTTTAAAAAATAATGATGT